>DASQMQ010000461.1:0-9541 GCA_035645455.1 Pseudonocardia sp. | reverse complement strand
CGGGTGGCGATCTGGCTGTTCCACCTGGCCCTGCCGATGGCCGGGCTGTGGCTGCTGCTGGCGGTCCCGCCGGCCGACGTGCTGCTCGAGCACCACCCGTCGCACTTCTGGGTGGTGTTCCTCACCGCGGCGCTCAGCGTCGGGCTGGCCGTGCAGGTCGACCGGTCCGCCCGGCGGCACGACGACGCCCGGCTGCTGCTGGTCGCGCTCGGCTTCCTGGCCGCCGCACTGTTCCTCGGGCTGCACGCGGTGGCCACCCCCGGGGTGCTGCTGGCCAGCCGGAACGCCGGGTTCGCCCTGGCCACCCCGGTCGGTCTGCTGCTGGGCGCGGGGTTCGCCGCGGCCGCCACCGCCGACCTCGACGGCGAGCGGGGCCGCGCGGTGCTGCGCGCCGCCCCGGCCCTGCGCCGGACGCTCATCGCGCTGACCGCGGTGTGGGGCGTGGTGTCGCTGACCGGCCTGCCGCCGCTGGCCGACCCGGCCGTCGGGGAGAGCGGCAGCCCGCTGCTGATCGTGCTGTGCGCGGTGGCCGCGCCGCTCTACCTGTACGCGGCGGTGCGCAACCTGCTGCTCTACCGGCGCCGCCGGTCAGCGGTGCTGCTGGCCCTGCTCACCGCGAACAGCCTGCTCGCCGAGTCGACCGTCGCCGTCGCGCTGGGCGTCAACTGGCGGCTCACCTGGTGGCTCTGGCACGTGCTGATGGTGGTTGCGTTCGGCTACGTCGCCTACAGCGCCTACATCGGCTACCGCCGCGAGGGCACCACCAGCGGCCTGTTCGACGCCGCCGGCACCGAGCAGACCGTCGCCGCGGTCCGCACCGAGTACGGCTCGGCGCTGGAGGCGCTGGTCGCCGCGGTGCAGCGGCAGGAGGCCGGCGAACTCTCCGACCAGGAGATGGCCCTGATCACCGCCGGGCTGGCCGACCGGTTCGGGCTCAGCGAGGGCCAGACCGAGGTGCTCGGCCGGGCCGCGAGCGCGCTGCGGGCCGAGCGCGAGCAGATCGGCCGGCTGGACGTGCTGGTGGCGATCGGGCACGAATCCCGGGTGCTGCTCAGCGAGCGTCAACTGCTGGCCCGCGCGGTCCGCCGGGCCGCGGCCGGGTTCGGCACCGACGCGGTCCGGGTCGGGCTGCTCACCGAGGGACGGCTGGACTTCCCGCCCGAGCTGGCCACCGACCCGCGCTGGCTGCCCGCGCCGGCCGCGGTCGCCCGGCTGGCGCCCTGGCTGGACGGCCGGATGCAGACCCGCGAGCTCGACGACGGCGTGCTGGCCTGCCCGCTGACGGTCAAGGAGCGCACCGCGGGGGTGCTGCTGGCCCGGCGGCCGGGCGGGTTCAGCGAGCGGGACCGGTCGCTGTTCGCCTCGCTGGCCAGCCAGCTGTCCATGGGGCTGGAGAACGCCCGGCTCTACCACCAGCTCGACGGGCTGTTCCGGCAGTACATGTCCCCAGACGTGGCCACCGCGCTGATCGCCGACCCGGGCCAGGCCGCGCTGGGCGGCGCGGTGGTCGAGGTCACCTCGGTCTTCGCGGACCTGCGCGGGTTCACCACCTTCTCCGAGCGGTCCAGCCCGGAGCAGATCGTGGCCATGCTCAACCGGTACTTCGCGGTGGCCACCGCGGCGATCCTGGCCGAGGGCGGCACCGTGGTGCAGTTCGTCGGGGACGCGATGATGGCGCTGTTCAACGCCCCGGCCCGGCAGCCCGACCACCCGGTCCGGGCGGCCCGCGCGGCGCTGGCGATCCAGCGCCGGATCGCCGAGGTGGCCGAGCCCGACTGGCCGCGGTTCCGGATCGGGGTCAACACCGGCCCGGCGCTGGTGGGCAACATCGGCAGCGACGAACTGCGCAACTTCAACGCGATGGGCGACGCGGTGAACGTGGCCGCCCGGCTGGAGACCACCGCGGAGCCCGGGCAGGTGCTGATCGGCGACTCCACCTGCCGCGGGCTCCCCGACGGCGCGGTCACCGAACCCCAGGGCGAGCTGACCGTCAAGGGCCGGCAGGCGCCGGTGGTCGCCCACCTGCTGGTCTCCCTGCCCTGACGGCCGGGCGTGGACCGCGGTGCCCGGGCACTGCCCGGACACCGCTGTCCACGCGGCGGGGTCAGGTGGCGGGGTCAGGTGGCGGGGAGGACCTTCTCGATCTCGTCGGCGGCGTCCGGGCCGAACGCGTCGCGCAGCCGCTCCACGCCGTGCGCGCGGTCCCACGCCCACTCCTGGCCGCCGTCGGTCTCCAGCACCTGCACCGCGATCAGCGAGCCGAGCTGGGCGGCCCGCTCCAGGGACAGCCCGCCGGCGGTGCCGGCCAGGAAGCCGGCCCGGAACGCGTCGCCGACCCCGGTGGGGTCGACCTTGCCGGTCTCCGGCACCACCCCGACGGTGATCTCGCCGACCTCCCGGCCGACGATGCGCGCCCCGTGCTCACCCAGCGTGGTGATCCGGATGTCGACCCGCTCGGCGACGTCGTGCTCGGTCCAGCCGGTCTTCTTCTGCAGCAGTTCCCACTCGTAGTCGTTGGTCATCAGGTACTGCGCGCCCTCGACCAGCGCCCGCAGGTCCGGGCCGTCCATCCGGGCCACCTGCTGGGAGACGTCGGCGACGAACGGGATGCCAAGCTCCCGGCACTCGGCGGTGTGGCGCAGCATGGCCGCCGGGTCGCTGGCCCCGACCAGCACCTGCTCCACCCCGCTGGCCTGCAGCGGAGCCAGCGCGATCTCCCGGGAGCGGGCCATGGCGCCGGTGTAGAAGCTGGCGATCTGGCGCATGTCGTCGTCGGTGGTGCAGACGAACCGGGCGGTGTGCACGTCGTCGAAGACCAGCACCGCCGAGCAGTCCACGCCGTGGGCCTCCAGCCAGCTGCGGTACTCGCCGAAATCGGCGCCGACCGCGCCGACCAGCAGCGGCCGCTGTCCCAGCACCCCCAGCCCGAAGGCGATGTTGGCGGCCGATCCGCCGCGCTTGATCACCAGGTCGTCGACCAGGAAGCTCAGCGACATCCGGTCGAGCTGGTCGGCGACCATCAGGTCGGCGAACTTCCCCGGGAAGTGCATGAGGTGGTCGGTGGCGATGGAACCGGTCACGGCAATGGGCACGGGGCGTCAGCCTACCGGGCGGGAACGCACCGAGCCCCGGCCGTGGGGCACGACCGGGGCTCGGGGTGGGTTCGACGCACTCCCGCGCGGGAGCGGGTGCGGACCGTCAGTTGAACGAGTCGCCGCAGGCGCAGGACCCGCCGGCGTTCGGGTTGTCGATCGTGAAGCCCTGCTTCTCGATGGTGTCCACGAAGTCGATGACCGCGCCCTCCAGGTACGGAGCGCTCATCCGGTCCACCCCGACCTTGAGGCCGTGGAAGTCCCGGAACAGGTCGCCGTCGAGCGAACGGTCGTCGAAGAACAGCTGGTAGCGCAGGCCCGCGCAGCCACCGGGCTGCACCGCGATGCGCAGGTGCATGTCGTCGCGGCCCTCCTGCTCGAGCAGGTTCCGGGCCTTGACGGCGGCGTTCTCGGTGAGCTCGACGCCGTGCGTCTCGGTCGCGGTCGCCGAAGTGGTCTCGACGGAGTTGTCGACGGTCATGGCTCTCCCAACGTCGAGCGGGGCACTACCTATTTCCCGGACCCGCGATTCCGCGGGCCCTGCGTGCGGTCCCTCCAGCCATAGTAGGCCGTCGTGGCGCGAGCACACCCCGGACGGCCACCCGGGCGCCGCCGGCCCGCGTGATCCGCGACACCGGGCACGCCGGTCAGCTGCTCCACCGGGCGGCCACCCGCTCGGCCAACGCGGCCAGGGTGCCGTCCGGGTCGGCCATCGACCGCTGCACGCCGCCGGCGTCCTCGGCCACCGAGTAGGCCGCGTCCACCCCGGCCGCGGCGGCCTCCCGCCGGCCCACCGAGACCTGCCCGGCGAGCACCACGCAGGGCACCGCCCGATCGGCGGCGGCCCTGGCCACCGCGGTGATCAGCTTGCCGCGCAGCGACTGCCAGTCGAAGCTGCCCTCGCCGGTGACCGCCAGGTCCGCCCGGTCCAGCGCGGCGTCCAGGCCGACCAGCTCGCGCACCAGCCCGGCGCCGGACACCCGGTGGGCGCCGCAGGCCAGCAGGGCCGCCCCCAGGCCGCCGGCCGCGCCGGCGCCCGGCTCGTCGCGCACGTCCACGCCCAGCGCTTCCACCAGCACGTCGGCGAACCGGGTCAGCGCGGCGTCCAGCACGGCGACCGCGTCGTCGTCGGCGCCCTTCTGCGGGCCGAACACGGCCGCGGCACCGTGCCGCCCGAGCAGCGGGTTGTCCACGTCGGCCGCCGCGACCAGCCGGATCCCGTCGAGCGCCGGCCGGCCGTCCAGCCGGGCGCACCGGGCCAGCGCCGCCCCGCCCGGGGGCAGCGGCGCGCCGGTCCCGTCCACGGCGACCGCGCCGAGCGCGGCCAGCATCCCCGCGCCACCGTCGGTGGTGGCCGATCCGCCCAGCCCGACGACCACCTCCCGCACCCCGGCCGCGGCGGCGTCGAGAATCAGCTCGCCGACCCCGCGGCTGGTGACGGTGGTCGCGACCGCCGGCACCCGGCTCGGCCGCGGCACCAGGTGCAGGCCGCAGGCGTCGGCCGACTCCAGGTAGCCGACACCGTCGAGCTCCAGCCAGCGCGCCGGGACCGGGTCGCCGAACGGGCCGGTCACCGCCGGCTCGTGCCACCGCCCGCCGCGCGCGGTGTGCAGGACCTCGGTGAACCCGGTGCCGCCGTCGGCCAGCGGGAGCAGCCGCAGCTCGTCGTCGGGGGCCGCGCGCCGCCAGCCGCGGGCGATCGCCGCGGCGGCCGCAGTGGCACTCAAGGTGCCGCCGAACGAGTCCGGGGCGACCACGACGACGCGCACCCGCTCACCCTAGCGGGGCAGGGCGGTGGAACCGGACATCCGAGCCGGGAGCACCCACGGTGGCGCTGTGGCCTGCGCGTAGGGTGGCGCCCGTGAGGTTCCTGCGCCGTTCGACGCCCACCACTGTCGGTGGCGACCAGTCCGCCGATCAGGTGCAGGACCCGGCGGGCAACCCGCGGAGCGGCGCCAAGGGGCGCCCGACGCCCAAGCGGCGCGATGCCCAGGGCCGCCGCCGCGGGCCGGCCCCGCCCCCGCCGCGCACCCAGCGGGAGGCGGCCAAGTACGCCAAGGCGAACCGGCCCGACCGGCCGAACCGCGACCAGCGCCGCCGCGACGCCGCCGAGCGGCGCGAGCGGATGGCCGCCGGGGACGAGCGCTACCTGCTCCCCCGCGACCGCGGCCCGGTGAAGGCCTACATCCGCGACGTCGTGGACTCCCGGCCGCACCTGATGGGCCTGTTCATGCCGCTGGCCATCGTCATCGTGGCCTCGCTGCTGGTGCAGGGCACCATCGTGCAGCAGTACCTGAGCCTGTTCAGCCTGATGGCCATCACCACGATGATCCTGGAAGGGATCTTCCTGGGGGTGTCGATCACCCGGCGGGCGCGGGCCAAGTTCCCGAACGAGCGGATCAGTGGGCTGGGCACCGGCTGGTACGCCTTCACCCGGGCCAGCCAGCTGCGCCGGCTGCGCATCCCCAAGCCCCGGGTGCAGCGCGGCGCGAACCCCTGACGCGGGCGTCCCGCGGGCCTCACCCGACCGGGGGATGCTCCCGTGACGGGGTGTGCGCAGGGCGGACTAGCGTGCACCCGTGATCGCCGCCCGCCGGACGCTGGTGCTCGGTGGCACGCGATCGGGCAAGTCCCGGCACGCCGAGGACCTGCTGCCCACCGACGCCCCGGTCCGCTACCTGGCGACCGGGCGGTACGACCCCGACGACGACGAGTGGGCCGCCCGCATCGACGCGCACCGGGCGCGGCGCCCGTCGGGCTGGGAGACCGTCGAGACCACCGACATCGCCGCCGCCATCCGGGCGGGCGAGGACCCGCTGCTGGTGGACGACCTGGCCACGTGGCTGTCCGGCGTGCTGGACGACGCCGGGGCCTGGACCGCCGACGCGCTGCCGCCCGCGGTGTCCCGCCAGGTCGTCGAGCTGGTCGAGGCGGTCGCCGGGAGCACCGGGCGGGTGGTGCTGGTCTCGGCCGAGGTCGGCCTGGGCGTGGTCCCGGCCACCCGGGCCGGGCGGCTGTTCCGCGACGAGCTGGGGACGCTGAACACCGCGTTGGCCGCGGTGTGCGACGAGGTGCTGCTGCTGGTGGCCGGTCTGCCGCTGCGGCTCAAGGAGCCGCCACCGGCCCGCGGTCACCGACCGCCGCCGAGGTAGGAAGGGCACTGGGGTAGGAAGGCTCCGTGGATCTCCCCCCGGTCAGTCCGCTCGACCTTGACGCCCGCCGCGCCGCGGTCGCCCGGCACGCCGAGCTCGCTGTCCCGACCGGTGGCCTCGGCCGGCTCGCCGAGCTCGGCGTGTGGCTGGCGGCGGTGCAGGGCACCTGCCCGCCCCGCCCGCCCGCGCGGGCCCGCGTCGTGGTGGTCGCCGCCGACCACGGCATCGCCGCGGCCGGGGTTTCCGCCGATCCCCCCGGGGCCACCGCCCGCCAGGTCGCCGCGATCGGCGAGCACACCGCGCCGGTGGCCGTCACCGCCCCGGTGGCGGGCGCCTCGGTGCGGGTGGTGGACGTGGCGGTGGACACCGACCCCGCCGGGGCGGGCGAGACCGGGCCGGGCGGTGCCGGGCGCTACCGGGTCCGCCGCGGCAGCGGGCGGATCGACGTCGAGGACGCCCTCACCGAGGACGAGACCGACCGCGCCCTGCAGATCGGGCGGGGGCTGGCCGACGAGGAGGTCGACGCGGGCGCGGACCTGCTGATCCCGGCCGCGCTCGGGGTGGGGGCCAGCACGCCGGCCTCGGTGCTGGTGGCGGCCCTGACCGGGACCGAGCCGGTGGCGGTGATCGGCCGCGGCAGCGGGATCGACGACGCGACGTGGATGCGCAAGGCAGCCGCCGTCCGCGACGCCCTGCGCCGGGCGAAGCCGCACCTCGGCCGGCCGGCCGTGCTGCTGCGCGTCGCCGGCGGTGTGGACCTGGCCGTGCTGGCCGGGTTCTGCGCGCAGGCCGCGCTGCGCCGGACCCCGGTCCTGCTGGACGGGGTGGTCGTGGGTGCCGCGGCGCTGCTGGCCGACCGGCTGGCGCCGGGGGCCAAGGACTGGTGGCTGATCGCCCAGCGCTCCCCGGAACCGGCGATGGAGCTGGTGGTCGGCCGGCTGGACCAGCGACCGCTGCTGGAACTGGGCCTGCGGGTCGGTGACGGGGTCGGGGCGGTGGCCGCCCTGCCGCTGCTGCAGATGGCGGCCCGGCTGCTGGCCGAGACCGCGACCGTCGCCGAACCCACCCCCGTCTGAGCGGCGACCGCAGGAGACGGGCCGGGATGGCCGGGTCGGCCGGGTCGGCTGGGTTGACCTTGGCGCTGAGCTGGCTGACCGTGCTGCCGGTCCGGACCGGCGCCCCCACCCCCGCGGTGGCCGCGGCCGCGATCCGGTGGGCCCCGGTGGTGGGTGGCCTGCTCGGCGCCCTGGCCGGCGGACTGCTGCTGGGGCTGGTCGCGCTGGGCGTGCCGGCGCTGGTCGCCGGGTTGCTGGCGGTGGGCGCGCTGGCCATGGGCACCCGCGGGATGCACCTGGACGGGCTGGCCGACACCGCCGACGGCCTGGGCTGCTACGGGCCGCCCGAGCGGGCGCTGGCCGTGATGCGGGACGGCGGCGCCGGGCCGTTCGCGGTGGTGACGCTGGTCGTGGTGCTCGGCACCCAGGCCGGCGCCCTGGCCGCGGTGGCCGGGCAGGGCCCGCGGGCCGTCGCGGTCCTCGCGCTGGCCGCGGCGAGCGGCCGGGCCGGGTTCGCCTGGGCCTGCCGGCGCGGGGTGCCCGCCGCCCGGCCGGGCGGGCTGGGCGCGCAGGTGGCCGGCTCGCAGCCGTGGTGGGTGGCGGTGGCCTGGTGGGTCGCGCTCGCCGGGGGCGGCTGGGCGCTGCTGGACTGGCGGGCCCCGGTCGCCGTCGCGCTCGGGGCCGGCGTCGTGCTGGTCCTGTCCCGCCACACCGCCCGCCGCTTCGGCGGCGTCACCGGTGACGTCCTCGGCGCCGCCACCGAGCTGGCCGGCACCGCCGCCCTGGTCGCCATGGCCACCGCATGACCGTCAGGCCGGGACCAGGGTGTGCATCCAGGAGTGGGTGTCGGGGGCCGTGCCGCGCTGGATGGCGGTGAGCAGGTCGCGCAGCCGGGTGGTGACCGGGCCGGTGCCGCCGTCGCCGACGGCGACCTCGCCGTCGTTGTGCTTGACCCGCCCGACCGGGGTGATCACCGCGGCGGTGCCGCAGGCGAACACCTCGGTGATCCGGCCGTCGGCGCACCCGTCCAGCCACTCCTGGGCGGAGATCTTCCGCTCGGTGACCTGGCAGCCCAGCTCCTTGGCCAGCACCAGCAGCGAGTCGCGGGTGATGCCGGCCAGGATGCTGCCGGACAGCTCCGGGGTGACGACCTCCACCGCGTCGCCGCTGCCGAGGACGTAGAACAGGTTCATCCCGCCCATCTCCTCGACCCAGGTCCGCTCGGCGGCGTCGAGGTAGGCGACCTGCGCGCAGCCGTGCTCGGCGGCCTGGGCCTGGGGCAGCAGCGAGGCCGCGTAGTTGCCGCCGCACTTGGCCGTGCCGGTGCCGCCGGGAGCGGCCCGGGTGTAGTCGGTGCACAGCCACACGTCCACCGGGCGCACGCCGCCGGGGAAGTACGCCCCGGCCGGCGAGGCGATCAGCATGTACAGGTACTCCGCGGCCGGCCGCACCCCCAGCCCGACCTCGGTGGCGATCAGGAACGGCCGCAGGTACACCGACTCCTCGCCACCGGCCGGTGGCACCCAGGCCCGGTCGACCGCGAGCAGCTCGGCCAGCGAGCCGAGGAACAGCTCGTCGGGCAGCTGGGGCATGGCCAGCCGGGCCGCCGAGGTGCGGAACCGGGCCGCGTTGGCGTCCGGGCGGAACGAGGCCACCGAACCGTCGGGCTGCTGGTAGGCCTTCAGTCCCTCGAAGATCTCCTGGCCGTAGTGCAGCACCATGGAGGCCGGGTCCAGCATGATCGGGCCGTAGGGCTGCACCTTCGGGTCGTGCCAGCCCTCCCCCGCGGTCCACCGGACGGTGACCATGTGGTCGGTGAAGTACCGGCCGAACCCGGGATCGGCCACGATCTCCGCGCGCCGGACAGCCGGCACCGGGGAGGGATGGGAGGTCCGGGTGAACTGCGCGCTCATACCGATGACGGTACTGGGTGGGGCAATGGTCGGACGTCCCACCAAGCGGGTGCCCTCAGCGCACGTGCGACGGCACGAAGGGCGGCTTCACCACCGTGCAGGCCAGCTCCCGGCCCCGGACGTCCACGGTGACCGCGTCGTCGAGGCCCACCCCGGCCGCGGAGTCGATCAGCGCCAGGGCGATCCCGGTGCGCAGGGTCGGGGAGAACGTGCCCGACGTGGTGACCCCGACCCGCTCGCCGCCGGCCAGCACGTCCATCCCGGCCCGCGGCACGCCCCGGCCGGTCGCCCGCAGCCCGCGCAGCCGCCGGGCCGGACCGGCCTGCTTC
>DASQMQ010000460.1:0-9499 GCA_035645455.1 Pseudonocardia sp. | reverse complement strand
CGCGGAAGGCCGGGTCGGACAGCTGGTGGCGGTGCGCGACCACGGCCATCTCGCGCAGCTGGGCGCGCTCGCCGGCGTCGTCGACGACGTGCAGCCACGCCCCCTCGTCCTGGGCGGCGCGGCGCAGCGCGTACTGCTCGGGCAGGGCCACCGGCTCGTCGCTGAACGGGTGCCGGTTGGTGTGCCGGCGCGGCACCGCGGCCAGCAGCCGGCTCAGCTCGGGGGTGGGCGCGCGGTGCCCACCGTGCCGGACCACCGCGATCAGGTCCGGGTCGGCCGGGTCGGGCAGCACCGTGACCAGCGGCCGGATGCCCTGCCCGTGCAGCGCCAGGCGCAGGGTGAACAGCGCCGCGCCGCAGGAGATGCGCAGCTCGCCCTCGTCGGGGTCGACGACGTCGAGGCGGCGGCTGCGGTCGGCGACCAGCTCGATCGTGCGCGGCCCGAGCCGGAACCGCCACGGCTGGCTGTTGTGCAGCGACGGGGCCGATGCCGTCGTGGCGAGCACGTCGTCGACCTGCTGCCGGGTCATCCCCAGCACGCTCTGCGCCTCGTCCATCTCGCCCGCCCGCCCTCGTCGATCCTTCCCCGTCGAGGCTGCCCCAGGCACCCGCCGCGCGCATACGGTCGAAAGACCCGGACCGGACCGGCGGAAGGTTGCCACCACCCGGGCCGCGTGCCACCTTCGTCGGGTCCGCGGGGCGATGGAGGGACGGTCGTGGCGATGCACGAGACCGGAGGGCAGAACCGGGCGATGCCCGACGTGCTGTCCGGCATGCGGCTCGACGAGCTGCTGCGGGAGGTGCAGGAGCGGCTCACCGAGATCATGGCGACCCGCGACCGGATGCAGGGCCTGCTGGACGCGGTGCTGTCGATCGCCGAGGACCTCGACCTGGACACCACGCTGCGGCGCATCGTGCAGGCCGCGGTCAACCTGGTCGACGCCCGCTACGGCGCGCTGGGGGTGCTGGGCCCCGGCGGTGGCCTGACCAGGTTCCTGTACGTCGGCATCGACGACGACCTGCGGGCCACCATGGGCCCGCTGCCCGAGGGCAAGGGCCTGCTCGGCCAGCTGATCCTGGAGCCGCACCCGCTGCGGCTCGACGACCTGAGCGTGCACCAGGCGTCGGTCGGCTTCCCGCCGAACCACCCACCGATGCGCAGCTTCCTCGGGGTGCCGGTGCGGGTCCGCGACGCGGTGTTCGGCAACCTGTACCTGACCGAGAAGGCCGGCGGGGGCGGGTTCACCGCGAGCGACGAGGTGGTGGTCGAGGCGCTGGCCGCGGCGGCCGGGGTGGCGGTGCAGAACGCCGACCTGTTCGAGCAGGCCCGCAGCCGGCAGCGCTGGCTGGAGGCCTCGGCCGAGATCCAGGGCGAGCTGCTGGCCGGGGCCGGCGACGACGACGCGCTGGCCCTGATCGCCCGGCGCACCCTGGAGCTGACCGCGGCCGACACCACCGCGATCCTGCTCGACCCGAGCGGCGACGGTGGCACGTTCCGGATCCGGGCGCTGGCCGGCCCGGACGACACCGGCGCGCTCGGCCGCGCGGTGGACGCCGCGGACTCGGTGCTGCGCGAGGTCGTCGACGGGCGCACCGCCGTGCTCGCCGGTCCGGAGGGCGACGTGCTCAGCAGCGTGGCCGGGCTGCCCCCGCACCAGTCGGTGGTGGCGGTGCCGATGCAGTCGCAGGAGTCGGTGACCGGGGTGCTGGTGGCCCTGCGCCACGACGGCGGAACGGCCTTCCACCCGGGTGTCGTGCCGCTGCTGGCCTCGTTCGCCGACCAGGCCACGCTGGCCCTGGCACTGGGCGAGCGCAACCGCACCCAGCGCAAGCTCGACGTGTTCGCCGACCGCGACCGCATCGCCCGCGACCTGCACGACCACGTCATCCAGCGGCTGTTCGCGACCGGCCTGCAACTGCAGAGCACGCTGCGCCGGATCGAGGACGCGACGGTGCGCGAGCGGGTCGGCCAGGCCGTCGGGGAGCTGGACCAGACCGTGCGCGAGATCCGCACCGCGATCTTCGACCTGCACACCCTGGACGAGGGCACCGCGGGCGGGCTGCGCCGGCGGCTGCTGGACACCGCGGCCGAGGCCGCCGCCGGGTCCGGGCTGTCGCCCGCGGTGCGGATCTCCGGCCCGGTGGACGTGCTGGTCCCGGCCGAGGTGGGGGCGCACGCGGTGGCCGTGGTGCGGGAGGGGGTCAGCAACGCGGTGCGGCACGGGCACGCCTCGGCGGTCACGCTCACCGTCGAGGCGAGCGACGGGCACCTGCTGGTCGACGTCACCGACGACGGGATCGGCATCGACCCGACGTGCGCCCGCAGCGGACTGCGCAACCTGGAGGAGCGCGCGCACAAGTGCGGCGGCACCCTCGACGTCCGCCCGGCCCGGCCGGGCACCCGGCTGGTCTGGTGGGTGCCGCTGGAGCAGGGCTGAGCCGGTCCGGGCCGGCCGCTCAGCGGTCCAGCGCGCGGGCGATCTCCCCCCACCGGCCCATCGCCCGCGGGTCCGCGGCCACCGACTCCTCGGCCAGGTAGGTCACCAACCGCGCGGCGATGCCGTCGTAGCGGGCCCGCAGCAGGTCCGCGACCTCGTCCCAGCGCCCGACGACCGCGAAGTGCTCCAGCATCCCGTCGGTGATCGTGTCCCGCATGCCGGCCTGGTCGCCGGCCTTGAGCAGCTCGTTGAGCCGGGCCGAGGTGCCGGGGAAGCCCAGGTCGTCGAACTGGAAGGCGTAGTTGCGGGTGGAGCCGTAGAAGGCGATCTGCTCGCGGGCGCGGCGCAGCAGCGGGGCGCGCTCCTCGGGGGTGTCGCCGGCGACCACGAACACCGGCACGATCAGGTCGACGTCGGAGACCTCGCGGCCGGCCAGCGCGGCGCCGTCGGCGACCTTGGGCAGCAGCCGTTCGCGCAGGTAGTGCACCGAGTGCAGCGGGTGGACGTGGACGCCGTCGGCGACCTCGCCGGCCATCGCGCACATCCACGGGCCGACCGCGGAGACGTCGATCGGGACGTCCGGGAAGTCGTGGCGCGGCGGGGTCCAGGCCGCGGGCAGCAGGGTGAGCCGGTGGAACTCGCCCTCGTAGTGCAGCGGGGCGCGGCCGGCGAAGGCGTCCAGGCAGGCCCGCACGGCGCGCACGTAGTCGCGCAGCCGCGGGCCGGGCCGGTCGAACTCGGCGCCGTAGCGGCGCTCCACGTGCGCCCGGACCTGGGTGCCCAGGCCGAGCCGGAACCGGCCGCCGGTGTTGCCGGCCAGCTCCCACGCCGCCGCCGCGGCGATCATCGGGCTGCGCGGGAACGCGACCGCGATCCCGGTGGACAGCTCCAGCTCCGGCGCCGCCGTCGCGGCGATCGCCAGCGACATCCACGGCGTCGTGCTGGTCTCGGTGAACAGCATCCCGGCCATCCCGGCGTCGGCCGCCGCGCGGGCGAGCGCGGCGGTGGCGGCCCAGTCGCCCGGGCCCTTCATCAGGTCGAGCTTCACGACGGCATCAGCGCTCCTCGTCCGCCCGCGCACCGGGCGGCCCGATCATCGCCTGCCGCGGCCCGGATCGTCGGACCTGCGCACCTGCTTCTTGCGCCCCGGGCAGCCGCTGCGCCGGACGGCCGGGCTGCGGTACGGCTTCGCCACGGTGCGCAGGCCCGACGACCGGCGGTGGGCCGGGCCCCGGTGGCGCTGCAGTGGCCGCACCGGTCGAGCCCGGATCAGCCCGGCGGGCTGCAATAACCTGCCGGCATGATCCCGCACTCCGGCCGCGCCGCCCGCTCGTCCGGCGCCGACGAGCACGGGGCGGGCCTGGCCGCGAGCCCGTTCCGGGTCGACCGCGACCGGATCGCCGCCTCCCCGTTCTTCGCCCGCCTCGCCGGGGTCACCCAGGTGGTCAGCCCCAACGGCTCGGGCCTGCTGCTGCACAACCGGTTGACCCACTCGCTGCAGGTCGCCCAGGTGGCCCGGGCCATCGCCGAGCACCTGGACGACGACCCGGCCGCCGCCGCGCAGGTCGCGGCGCTGGGCGGGTGCGACCCGGACGTGGTCGAGGCGGCCGCGCTCGCCCACGACCTCGGGCACCCGCCGTTCGGGCACCTCGGCGAGCAGGTCCTCGACCGGCTGGCCCGCGAGCAGCTCGGGCTGGCCGACGGGTTCGAGGGCAACGCCCAGAGCTTCCGCATCGTCACCACGATCGACCTGCACGGCCCCGGTTCGGGCGGGCTGGGTCTGACCGCGGCGGTGCGCGCGGCGATCCTCAAGTACCCGTGGGCCCGGCGCGGGCACCCCGACCCGCACCCGTCGACCGCCGGGCTGCCGCCCCGCGGCGGCGGTCCGCTGCGCGGCGCGCCGGACGCCGGGTCGGCCAAGTTCTCCGCCTACCGCACCGAGCTGGACGAGCTGCGCGACTGCCGCCGGCAGTTCCCGGTCGGCGACTGGCAGCAGACCGTCGAGGCCGCGGTGATGGACACCGCCGACGACGTCGCCTACGCCATCCACGACATCGAGGACTTCCACCGGGTCGGGGTCCTCCAGCAGGCCGGGGTGGCCGCCGAGCTCCGCTCCTGGCAGGACGGCCACCGCGGCGGCGGACCGGGGCCGGCGGCGGGGCCGGGCAGCGCACTGGAGCGGCTGCGCCACCGGATGGGCGAGCGCGACGGCTGGATCTTCGACGACGACGCGTTCGCCGCCGCGGTCGCCCGGGTGCGCGCCGAACTGGCCGACGGGCTGCTGGTCGGACCGTTCGACGGGTCGATGGCCGCCGAGCGGGCGGTCGCCGAGTTCTCCGCGCGCTGGACGTCGCGGCTGGTCGGCGGGGTGCGGGTGCTCGCCGACCCGCCGGTCCGCGCCGCGCACGTGGTGCTGGGGGTCGAGCAGTGGCACGAGGTGGCGGTGCTGAAGTTCGTCCACCAGCGGTTCGTGCTGCTGCGCGCCGACCTGGCATCGCACCAGCGCGGGCAGGCCACGGTGGTGACCGCGCTGATCGGGGCCCTGCACGACTGGCTGGCCGACGGCCGCGCCGCCGACCCGCCGTCCCTGCCACCCCGCCTGCACGACCTGGTCGAGCTGGGCCGCGGCGAGTTCACCCGGCTGGCCGATGCCGGTGAGGTGCCGGCGTCGGAGGTGTCCCGGCTGGCCCGCGGCCGGGCGGTCGTCGACTACGTCGCCTCCCTCACCGACGCCCAGGCCGGCGCCCTGCTCGACGTGCTGACCGGCCGGTCCGCGCGGTTGTGGACCGACGCCATGGCGCTGTGACCCGGGTGCGGTGAGGTGGCGCGGTCGATCGGGTGCGGCCGTCCGTCAGGTGCTGCCGCCGGCGGCGCGGTGCAGCGCGCGAGCGTGCTCGGCCAGGGCCCGGGCCCCGCACGGGAACACCTCGTAGTCCTGGCTGCCGTAGCCCGGGCGCCCGCAGCTGGGCGCCGCGCAGTGCCCGGACGGGGTGCGCCGGTGCTCGCGGAGGATCCGCTGCCAGGTGTCGGTCATCGGGGCGAGCTGGACGGCGACGCCGCGGAAGACCGAGGCGCCGTCGGGCGGTTGGGTAGGTTCGGGCACGGGTCGGCTCCCCTTTCCGGAGGGGTGTTGATCAAGGACCCCGGTGGGTGTTTCCGGCACCGGCCGGGGTCCGCACGTCCGAAACGTTGCAACGGTTCGAACTGTACTACTCATCCCGAACGTATTATCAGTCCGATCGGTCTTACATCACACCAGATAGCCTTGAGCAGCGCATACGTTGATCGTGTGCCCAAGCGTCGCCTGCTCAGCAGCGGTCAAGCCGCCGACGAGCTGGGCGTCGCGCGCTCGACGCTCTGGCGAGCGGTCAACGCCGGCGACATCACCCCGACGGAGATCACCCCCGGCGGCCACTTCCGGTTCGACCTCGACGACCTGCGCCTGCAGATCCGCCGGCTCGCCGAGCGGCGCGCGGCCGAAGCGCGTCAGACCGACGACCCGGAGACCACCTAGAACCCGCATCACGCTCCGCGCGCCGAGCCGTCACGCCACCGCTGCCGAGTGCCGGCGTCAGCGGCGGGGGTCGACGTGGATCTTGGGGCCGGTGCCGGGTGGGCGGGTGCCGGCCAGGACGGCGGGCACGTCGTCGAGCCCGACGGTCGCCGCGACCAGCGGGCGGGCGTCCACCGCGCCGCTCGCGTAGGCCTCGATCGTGCCGGCCAGGCCGGGGGAGGCGCTGAGCACGCCGACCGCGGTGACGTCCTTGAGCGCCAGCGTGCGGGTGTCCACGGTGCTGGGGCTGCCGGCGAGTCCGATGTAGACGACGCGCTTGCCGGGTTCGACCAGGTCCAGGGCCAGCGCCGGCAGGGCGGGGGCGTTGGTGGCGTCGACGACGGCGTCGAACGGCAGGGCGGGCAGGGTGTCCGCGGTCCACGCGGCGGCGAAGCCCAGGGTCCGGGCGAACGCCAGGTCGGCCGGGTCGCGGCCGAGCAGGTGCACCTGCGCGCCCTGCGCCCGGCCGAACAGCGCGACCAGCAGCCCGATGGTGCCCGGCCCGAGCACCAGCAGGCGGTCGCCGGGATCGAGCGCGGCGCCGCGGACCGCGCGCAGGGCGTTGCCGCCGGGCTCGACCAGCGCGCCGAGGGTGGCGTCCACGGTGTCGGGCAGCCGGTGCAGCGCGGTGACCGGGACGGCCAGCCGTTCGGCCAGTGCGCCGGGGAAGCCGCCGCGCACGCCGATCTCGAACCGGTCCGCGCAGACGTGCTGGCGCCCGCCCCGGCACCGCCGGCAGTGCCCGCAGCCGAGCATGGTGTCGCCGGTCACCCGGCGGCCCAGCCAGGTCGGGTCGACGTCGTCGCCCACCTCGTCGACCGTTCCGCACCACTCGTGCCCGATCCGGATCGGGTAGGCGGCCTGACCGGTGTGCAGGTAGCTCATCTCGCCGGTGAAGAACTCGACGTCGGTGCCGCACAGCCCGACCCGGTCGACCGCGACGACCACCTGCCCCGGTCCGGGCGCGGGTGGGTCGACGTCCTGGACCTCGGCGCGTCCCGGACCGATGATGACCAGTGCCTTCACCGGCACAGGTCTACCGGACGGAGTCCCGGCTCGATGACGAACCGCAGCGCCCAGTGGTACGGCGGACAGGACCGCAACGGCTACATCCACCGCGCGTGGATGCGCCGGGGGATACCCGGGCACGCCTTCGACGGCCGCCCGCACATCGCGATCGCCAACACCGCGTCGGACCTGACGCCGTGCAACGCCCACCTGAACGAGGTCGGGCGCAGCGTGGAGCAGGGCGTCTACGAGGCCGGCGGGATCCCGCTGAACCTGCCGGTGGTGTCGCTGGGGGAGACCAACGTCCGCCCCACCGCGATGCTGTGGCGCAACATGGCCGCGATGGCCACCGAGGAGATGCTGCGGGCCAACCCGATCGACGGGGTGGTGCTGCTCGGCGGCTGCGACAAGACCATCCCGATGCTGCTGATGGCCGCGGCCTCGGTCGACCTGCCCGCCGTCGTCGTCCCGGGCGGCCCGATGCTGACCGGCACCTTCCGCGGGGTCCCGCTGGGCTGCGGCACCGACGTGTGGCGGCTGTCGGAGGAGGTCCGCGCGGGCACCCTGAGCGAGGCCGACTTCCTGCGCTCGGAGTCGTCGATGATCCGCAGCCGGGGCCACTGCAACACCATGGGCACCGCGTCCACGATGGGGCTGCTGGCCGAGGCGCTGGGGACGACGATGCCGGGGGTGGCCGGCACCCCGGCCGCGGACAGCCGCCTGCTGGAGGCCGCGCACGCGACCGGCCGGCTGGCCGTGGAGATGGTCGCCGAGGACCGCACGCCGAGCAGCCTGCTCAGCCGGGGCTCGTTCCTGAACGCGATCGTGGCGCTGGCCGCGCTCGGCGGGTCGACCAACGCGGTCGTGCACCTGCTGGCCATCGCCGGGCGGCTGGGCATCGAGCTGACCCTGGACGACTTCGACCGGACCGGGTCCGGGGTGCCGCTGCTGGTCGACCTGCAACCGGCCGGCCGGTTCCTGATGGAGGACCTCTACCGGGCCGGCGGGCTGCACGCGGTGCTGCGCGAGGTGCGCGACCTGCTCGACCCGCAGGCGCTGACGGTCACCGGCCGCCCGCTGGTCGAGCACCTGGACGAGGCCCCGATCTGGGACCCCGAGGTGATCCGCACCCGCGCCCGGCCGGTGCTCGACGACGCCGGGATCGCGGTGCTGTACGGCAACCTCGCCCCGGGCGGGGCGGTGATCAAGCCGGCCGCGGCGTCCGCGCACCTGCTGCGCCACCGCGGCCGGGCCCTGGTGTTCGACTCGATCGAGGATCTGCACACCCGCCTCGACGACCCGGACCTGGACGTCGACGCCGACACCGTGCTGGTGCTGCGCGGCTGCGGTCCGCGCGGCTACCCGGGCATGCCGGAGGTGGCGAACCTGCCGCTGCCGCCCAAGCTGCTGGCCCAGGGCGTCCGGGACATGGTGCGCATCTGCGACGGCCGGATGAGCGGCACCGCCTACGGCACGGTGGTGCTGCACGTCGCCCCGGAGGCCGCGGCGGGCGGCCCGCTGGGGCTGGTGCGCACCGGCGACATCATCGTCCTGGACGTCGAGAAGCGGACCCTGGACGTCGAGGTGCCGGCCGAGGAGCTGGCCGCGCGGCAGCCGTCCGCGCAGACCGTCGCCGGGTTCGCCGCGCCCACCCGCGGCTGGGAGAAGCTCTACGTCGAGACCGTCGGGCAGGCCAACACCGGCGCCGACCTGGACTTCCTGGTCGGCTCCAGCGGCCACCGGGTGGCCCGCGAATCGCACTGACCCGGCAACCCGTCCACGGAGGGACCCCATGACGCGCACCGCCCTGGTCACCGGCGGGCTGAGCGGGCTCGGCGCCGCCGCCGCCGGCCGGCTCGCCGCCGACGGCCTGGAAGTGATCACCCTGGACGTCACCGACGGCGCGGACCTGGTGGTCGACGTCCGCGACGGTGACGCCGTGCACGCCGCCGCCGAGCGGGTCGGGCCGATCGACGTGCTGATCAACTCGGCCGGCGTGGTCGGCCCGAACGCCCCGCTCTGGGAGACCTCGGCGGCGGACTGGGCGAACACCTTCGCGATCAACGTCGAGGGCGTCTTCCACACCTGCCACGCCTTCGTGCCCGGGATGCGCGCGGCCGGCTGGGGCCGGATCGTGAACCTGGCCAGCATGGCCGGCAAGGACGGCAACCCCAACCTGTCGGCCTACTCGGCGTCCAAGGCGGCGGTGATCGGCCTGACCAAGTCGCTGGGCAAGGAGCTGGCCACCAGCGGGGTGCTGGTCAACGCGATCGCCCCGGCGGTGATCGAGACCCCGATGAACGCCCGGACCGACCCCGACGTGCTGGCCCACCTGCGCAGCCTGATCCCGATGCAGCGGCTGGGCCGGGCCGAGGAGGTCGCCGAGCTGATCGCCTGGCTGGCCTCGGACCGGGTCAGCTTCTCCACCGGCGCCGTCTACGACATGAGCGGCGGCCGCGCCACCTACTGACCGGCGGGGGTGGCGTGGGACGGGTGGGTGG
>DASQMQ010000459.1:0-8360 GCA_035645455.1 Pseudonocardia sp. | reverse complement strand
GGTCGGGCCGGTCACGGAGACGGGCGGTGCCCGCCGACTCCGGGGAGCCCCGGTCGGGTCGGGCCGGTCCGGGGTGCGCCGGCGGCAACTGGCTGCATGCCACTCCCTGTGGGTGGGTCGACGTGACCGTCTCGCGCGACCGGACGGTGCGGTGCTGTGGCGGCGGAGCATAGGACGGTCAGGGTTCGTCGCAGTGGGTGCCGCCGGTCGGTCCAACGGGTTTTCCGGTGAGCGGCCTATAACGCGCGGTGAGCGTCGCGTCGCTGCGCGTGTCGGAGCGGCCGTGCCGCGGACGGCTGCGACGAACGTCGCCGGACATGCGGTCCCCGGTTCGTGGAAGACTCGGCGCAGACCCGTCCCGCCGCCGACCAGCCGTCGCCCGACCGATGGAGCACCGTGGACAGCACGTCTGCCGACCGCCCGCCGCGGGCCGCGACGCACGTGGCCGACCTGGTCGCCCGGGCCGCCGCGCGGGTGCCCGAGCACCCGGCACTGGTGGACGTCTCCGGCGGCCGGACGCTGTGCTGGGCCGAGTTCGACGCCGCGGTGACCGCCGAGGCCGGGCGCCTGCACGCGGCCGGGGTGGGCCGCGGCGACCGGGTGGTCGTCCGGCTGGGCAACGGCGCGGGGTTCTGCGTGGCGGTGCTCGGCGCGGTCCGCGCCGGGGCGGTCGCGGTGCCGACCGGGCCGGTCGCGGTGGCCCGCGAGCTGGAGATCGTGTTCGGCGACTGCACCCCCGCGGTGGTGGTGGCCGCCGTCGACGACGAGGCCGCCCGGACGTGCGCCGCTCCTGTCGGGGCGACGGTGCTGCCGCCGCCCGACCCGGCCGCCGCCCCGGACGCGACCCCCGTCCCCGCGCCGCGGCCCGACCAGGGGCCCGGTGGCGAGGACCTGGCCCTGCTCGTCTACACCTCGGGCACCACCGGCCGGCCCCGCGGCGTGCGGCTGTCGCACCGCGCCCTGCTGGCCAACCGCGAGCAGACCGGGGCCGTGCGGCCGTCCCCGGTGACGCCGGTCGACCGGGTGCTGCTGGCGCTGCCGCTGTTCCACGTCTACGGCCTGGCCGCCGGGCTGCTGCAGTCCTGCTGGGTCGGCGCGACCGTGGTGCTCACCGAGCGCTTCGACGCCGAGCAGGTCGCCGAGGTGCTGGCCGAGCAGCGGGTGAGCGTGCTGGCCGGGGTGCCGTCGATGTTCCGGGCGCTGCTCGACCTGCCCCCGGCCCGGCTGCGCGCGGCGACCACCGGGGTGCGGCTGTGCACCTCCGGGGGAGCACCCCTGCCGCCGCGCTGGCTGGCCGACTTCCAGGAGGCCACCGGTCTGTCGATCTTCGAGGGCTACGGGCTGACCGAGGGCGGTCCGGTGATCACCACGACGGCGATCGGCGGGGTGGCCAAGGCCGGCTCGGTGGGCCGCCCGCTGCCGGGCATCGAGCTGCGCCTGGTCGACACCGCGGGCCGGCCGCTGGACGAGGAGAGCGAGCCGGACCCCGACGACCCCGACGCGGACTCCTCCGACCCGGCCCTGGACACCGGCATCGTCGCGCTGCGCGGGCCGAACCTGTTCTCCGGCTACTGGCCCGACGGGGCCGGCGGGCCGGACCGGGAGGGCTGGTTCCGCACCGCCGACGTCGGCTTCCTGGACGCCGACGGCGACCTGCACCTGGTCGACCGGTCCTCCGACGTGGTGATCGTCAGCGGCTTCAACGTCTACCCGCGCGAGGTCGAGCAGGTGCTCCTGGAGCTGCCCGGGATCGCCGAGGCCGCGGTCGTCGGGGTGCCCGACGACCGGACCGGGGAGCAGGTCAAGGCGGTGCTCGTGCGGGAGGGCGCGGACCGGCCGACCGCCGAGCAGGTGCGCGAGCACTGCCAGGAGCGGCTGGCCCGGTTCAAGGTGCCGGCGGCGATCGAGTTCGTCACCGCGCTGCCGCGCACGCCCACCGGCAAGGTGGCCCGCCGGCAGCTGGCCGGGCAGGCGTGAGCGAGCTCGCGAGCCCACCGGTCGACACCGCCGCGCTCGCGCCCACGCCGGTGACGAGCGGCAGCGAGGAGGCGGCGTGAGCGGGCCGGGTGCCGAGCCGCGGGTGACGGTCTACACCCGGGTCGGCTGCCACCTGTGCACCGAGGCCGAGGCGGCCGTCGAGCGGATCTGCGCCGAGCTGGACCAGGGCTGGCGGGCGGTGGACGTGGACACCGACCCCGCCCTGCGCGCCGAGTACGGCGACCAGGTGCCGGTGATCCTGGTCGACGGCCGCGAGCACGGCTTCTGGCGGGTCGAGGAGGACCGGTTCCGGGCTGCTCTCGCCCGATGAATCACTAGCCCGTTCGGGCTTATTGGTGAGCCGAACAGCTCACCCACTGTGCTGCTGTACGGTCCAGCGCGACAGAAGCACAGTGCGGCCGAACGACGCCGACCGGTCCGGCGGGGACGCCGCGGCCGTCGGGCCGGGCCGTCCGAATGGAGGAGACCCGGTGCGACACTCCCGGCGACCGGCCGCCGCCGGTGCGATGGCTGCCCTGGCCCTGGCCCTGGGCGCGTGCGCGAGCTCGGTGACCGCCCCCGCTCCCGGTGCCGGGGCCGCGGACCCGGTCGCGCCGGCGGCGGCCGTCGCCGAGCTGTCCGACCTCTACGGGGCGGACTGCGCCGGGGTGCTCACCACCGGCACGGCCGGCCGCCCGATCACCGACGTGCTGGCCGACAGCCCGGCGCTGTCCACCGTGGCCGCCGCCGTCGGATCGGTTCCGGCGCTGGTCACCACCCTGCGGACGGAGGACTCGGTCACCGTCTTCGCGCCCGGCGACGCGGCCTTCGCCGCGCTGCGGGCGAGCATGGGCGGGGCGGAGTACGCCGCGCTGCTCGCCGACCGCGACCGGCTCGACGGGCTGCTCTCCCACCACATCACGGGCAAGCGCTACGACGCGGGACAGCTGGTCGCCGCCGGCAAGTCCAGCCAGCTCGCCTACGGCGACGTCACCGTCGGCGGGGAGCCGGCGACGCTCACGCTGACCGGCACCGGGGGCACCACGGCCCGCGTGCTGTGCGGCAACGTGCCGACCGCCACCGGCATGCTCTTCGTCATCGACACCGTGCTCGTGCCGGCCGTCTGAGCCGGGCGCCGGCGACGTCCGCGCTGGTCGGCCCGGTCGCCGGGCGCGACGAGCGGGCGTCTGCCGGCGCCCACCGGTCGGCCCCACCGGTGGGCGTGCCGAGCACGATCGGGACCAAGATCGCAACTTTGTGCGTGCCTTCACAAGCGGCTACCGTGGAAACACGGCGCCGTCAACGCCCGATCCCGTGGAATCTCCCCGGCCCGGGTGGCCACGTCCACCGGACGCGTCCGACGGCGCTGACGCCAGCAGACACCACCCAGCTCAGCAGCGCGAGGAGAGGCCGTGACGTTGCCGCAGGCCGGCTCCGAGGGTGTGACCGGACGGGCACCGCGGTCCATCCCCGAGGCCAGCGTCGCCCGCCTCGCGATCTACCTGCGGATGCTCTCCGAACTCGCCGAGCAGGGCCTGGACACCGTCTCCAGCGAGGAGCTGGCCACCGCCACCGGCGTCAACTCGGCCAAGCTGCGCAAGGACCTGTCCTACATCGGCTCCTACGGCACCCGCGGCGTCGGCTACTCGGTCGCCGCGCTGGTCCGCCAGCTGGAGCGGGCGCTCGGGCTCAACCACCGGCAGGCCGTGGCGCTGGTCGGGGTGGGCAACCTCGGGCACGCGCTGGCCGGCTACGGCGGGTTCGGCGGCCGCGGCTTCCCGCTCACCGCGCTGTTCGACGTCGACCCGGACCTGGTCGGCATCCACATCAACGGGATCCTGGTCGACCACGTCCGGACCATCCCGGCCCTGTGCCGGGACCGCGGCATCACCATCGGGATGATCGCCACCCCGGGCCCGGCCGCGCAGGGCGTGTGCGACCTGCTCGTCGAGGCCGGCGTGCGGTGCATCCTCAACTTCGCCCCGGTCGTGCTGCAGGTGCCCGACGAGGTCGAGGTGCGCAAGGTCGACCTGGCCGTCGAGCTGCAGATCCTGGCCTTCCACGTGGCCCGCCGGCACCTGGGCGCCGACCGGCCGGACGACGGGGTCGCGCCGGTCGACATCGTCGCGCCGCCGCGCGGGCTGCCCGTCCCGGTCAACGGCTCGGTCACCGGCGCCGCCCCGGTGAACGGCACGGGAGGGGTCCGATGAGCTTGATCGTGATGGGCCTGTCGCACCGCAGCGCCCCGGTGAGCGTGCTGGAGCGGGCCGCGGTCGCCGCCCCCGACGTCCCCAAGCTGCTCGACGAGCTGCTGCGCCGCAGCCACGTCTCGGAGTGCCTGCTGCTGTCGACCTGCAACCGGATCGAGGTCTACGCGGTCGTCGACGCCTTCCACGGCGGCCTCACCGACATCTCCGAGGTGCTCGCCGGCCAGGCCGGCACCGCGGTGTCCGACCTCACCGCGCACGCCTACGTGCACTACGCCGGCTCGGCGGTCCAGCACCTGTTCGCGGTGGCCGCCGGACTCGACTCGATGGTCGTCGGCGAGGCGCAGATCCTCGGCCAGCTGCGGGCCGCCTACGCCGCGGCCGACGGCGCCGGCACCGTCGGCCGGGCGCTGCACGAGCTCGTCCAGCACGCGCTGCGGGTGGGCAAGCGGGTGCACGCCGACACCGGCATCGACGCCGCCGGTGCCTCGGTGGTGTCCGAGGCCCTCGCCGAGGCCGCGGCCGTGCTCGGCGGCGAGCTGGCCGGTCGACCCGCCGCCGTGGTGGGGGCGGGCGCGATGGGCGGGTTGGCCGCCGCGCACCTGCGCCGGGCCGGCGCCGGCGAGATCGTGGTGCTCAACCGCACCGCCGAGCGCGGCGCCCGGCTGGCCGAGATCACCCGGGCGGCCGGCACCCCGGCCCGCTCGGCCGGGCTGGAGGCCCTGGAGCCCGCCCTGGCCGCGGCGGACGTGGCGGTGGTCTGCACCGGCGCCATCGGCACCGTGGTCGAGCGCGCCGCCGTGGCCGCCGCGGTCGCCGCCCGGGCCGGCCGGCCGCTGGTCGTGTGCGACCTCGGGCTGCCCCGCGACGTCGACCCGGCCGCGGCCGAGCTGCCCGGCGTCACCGTCGTCGACCTGGCCACCCTGCAGACCAAGCTGGCCACCGGCAGCCGGGGCACCGCCGTCGCCGCGGCCCAGGAGCTGGTGGCCGAGGAGGCGCAGGCCTACCTGGCCGCGCAGCGCTCGGCCGAGGTCACCCCCACCGTCACCGCGCTGCGCCGGCGGGCCTCCGAGGTCATCGACGCCGAGCTGCTCCGGCTGGACGGGCGGCTGCCCGGGCTGGAGGACGGCGTCCGCGACGAGTTCGCCCGCACCGTCCGGCGCGTGGTGGACAAGCTGCTCCACACCCCGACCGTGCAGGTCAAGCGGCTGGCCGAGGGCCCGGACGGGGACAGCTACGCCGCTGCCCTGCGCGCCCTGTTCGAACTCGACCCGCAGACCACCGCCGCGGTGGCCGTCCAGCGCCGCGGTGACGTGCTGGGCGCGCTCGAGGCGCGGACCGAGCACGAGGAGGAGCGCCGATGACCGCCCCGCGGCCGACCCTGCGGATCGGCACCCGCCCCAGCGCGCTGGCGCTGGCCCAGTCCGGCGCGATCGCCGACCGGCTGCGCGCCGCCGGGCACCCGTGCGAGCTGGTCGAGGTGCGCACGCCCGGCGACCGGTCCTCGGCCCCGGTGGCCGAGCTGGGCGTCGGCGTCTTCGTCTCGGCGCTGCGCGACGCGCTGGCTGCCGGTGAGGTCGACGTCGCGGTGCACTCCTACAAGGACCTCCCGACCGCGCCCGACCCCCGGCTCACCCTGGCCGCCGTCCCGTCGCGGGAGGACCCGCGCGACGCGCTGGTCGCCCGGGACGGGATGGTGCTCGGCGAGCTGCCCCCCGGGGCGACCGTCGGCACCGGCTCGCCGCGGCGCCGGGCCCAGCTCGACGCGCTCGGCCTGGGCCTGTCGGTGGTGGCCATCCGCGGCAACGTGGACACCCGGATCGGCCGGGTCCGGTCCGGCGAGCTGGACGCGGTCGTGGTGGCCGCGGCCGGGTTGCGCCGGCTGGGTCGGATCGACGAGGCCACCGAACTGCTCGACCCGCTGCAGATGCTGCCGGCGCCCGCCCAGGGCGCGCTGGCGATCGAGTGCCGGGCCGGGACGTCCGCCGCGGACCGGGCGCTGGCCGGCGCCCTCTGCGCGGCGCTGGACGACGACGCGACCCGGGCCGCGGTCACCGCCGAGCGTGCGGTGCTGGCCACCCTCGAGGCCGGCTGCAGCGCCCCGGTCGCGGCGCTGGCCGACGTGGTCGAGGACTGGGAGGACGGTCCGGACGGGGGCCACGCGGTCGACCGCGTGTCCCTGCGGGCCGTGATCGGCACGACCGGCGGGGGGCTGCTGCGCGCCTCCGTGACCGGTGACCTGGACGACGCCGAGAAGCTCGGGGCGGCGCTGGCCGCCGAGCTGCTCGACATGGGGGGCCTGGCCCCCGGAGAACCGCTGGATCGGGAGAACCCACGATGAACCGAGCACCATCGCCACCCCGCGAGGCCCCCGCGGAGCGCGCGACGACCCCCACCGCGGCGGCCATCGAGCCGGCCGCGGACCCGTCCGTGGCGCCGGCCGCGCCACCGCGGGCGGCGGTCGACCGCTCGGTGACGCCGGGCCGCGTCGCGTTCGTCGGCAGCGGGCCGGGCGACCCGGGCCTGCTGACCGTGCGGGCGCGCGCCGCGCTGGTGAACGCGCCGCTGGTGGTGACCGACCCGGACGTGCCGGAGGCCGTGCTGGCCCTGCTCGCCGACGGCGCCGAGGTGCGCCCGGCGGTGGGCGAGCCCGCCGACGTGGCCCGCGACCTGGTCGCCGAGGCGCGTTCCGGGCGCTCGGTCACCCGGCTGGTGCACGGCGACCCGCTGACCATCGACGCGGTGGTGGCCGAGGCCGTCGCCGTGGCCGGCGCCGACGTGCCGTTCGACGTGGTGCCGGGGGTGGCCGCGGGGACCGCGGTGCCGGCCTACGCCGGGGTGCCGCTGGGCTCGGCGCACATCGAGGCCGACGTCCGCAACGGCGTCGACTGGGCCCGGCTCTCCGCCGCCCCGGGGATGCTGGTGCTGCACGCGGTGGCCGCGCACCTGGCCGAGGTGGCCGAGGCGCTGACCGAGAACGGCGTCGCCGCGACCACCCCGGTCGCGGTCACCGCCAACGGCACGACGACGACCCAGCGGACGGTGCAGACCACGCTGGCCGCGGTGGCCGCCGACGCCGGCGACCTGGACGGCCCGCTGGTGCTCACCATCGGCCCCGAGGTGGGCCTGCGCGCCGACCTGTCCTGGTGGGAGTCCCGCGCGCTGTACGGCTGGCGGGTGCTGGTGCCGCGGACCAAGGACCAGGCCGGCGCGATGACCGAGCGGCTGGCCGTGCACGGCGCCAGCGCCGAGGAGGTGCCCACCATCGCGGTGGAGCCGCCCCGCTCGCCCACCCAGATGGAGCGCGCGGTCAAGGGCCTGGTCGACGGCCGCTACCAGTGGGTGGTGTTCACCTCGACCAACGCCGTGCGCGCGGTGTGGGAGAAGTTCGCCGAGTTCGGCCTGGACGCCCGGGCGTTCTCCGGGGTGAAGATCGCCTGCGTGGGCTCGGCGACCGCGGAGAAGGTGCGCAGCTTCGGCATCGTGCCCGAGCTGGTGCCCGACGCCGACGAGTCGCAGGAGTCCTCCTCGGAGGGCCTGCTGGGGATCTTCCCGCCGCACGACGACGTGCTCGACCCGGTCGACCGGGTGCTGCTGCCGCGGGCCGACATCGCCACCGAGACGCTGGCCGCGGGCCTGCAGGAGCGCGGCTGGGAGATCGACGACGTGACCGCCTACCGCACCGTGCGGGCCGCGCCGCCGCCCGCCCCGATCCGCGAGGCGATCAAGACCGGCGGGTTCGACGCGGTCTGCTTCACCTCGTCGTCGACGGTCCGCAACCTGGTCGGCATCGCCGGCAAGCCGCACGCCCGCACGATCGTGGCCTGCATCGGCCCGCAGACCGCGGAGACCGCCCGCGAGTTCGGCCTGCGGGTCGACGTCCAGCCGACCGAGGCCCGGGTCCCGGCCCTGGTCGACGCGCTGGCCGCGCACGCGGCGAAGCTGCGCGCCGAGGGTGCCCTGCCGCCGCCGCGCAAGGCCAAGGCCCGCCGCCGCTGACCCCTCGTGGGTGGGTTAGCAGTGCCCCGGCACTGTTCTCCACCCACGACCACCGGAGGTGCCCGTTGTTCCCCACCCGCCGCCCCCGCCGGCTGCGCACCACCCCGGCGATGCGCCGGCTGGTCGCCGAGACCGACCTGGCGCCGCGGCACCTGGTGCTGCCGCTGTTCGTCAAGG
>DASQMQ010000458.1:0-2337 GCA_035645455.1 Pseudonocardia sp. | reverse complement strand
CCGGCTTCGTCCTCCCCCGCTGACCGCGCTCACCCCGCGGCCCCGGTCGAGCCGGCCGGGTACTCCGCCAGCGGGACCACGTCGTCGGCCCAGGCCCGCAGGACCGGTTCGACGATGCGCCAGCTCTCCTCGGCCTCGTCGCCGCGGATCGACAGGGTCGGGTCGCGCTCGATGATCTCGCGCAGCAGCAGGCTGTAGGGCGGCAGTTCCTGCGCGGCGAACGTCGCGGACAGCGACGCGCGCTCCAGGTCGAACGGGTCCCCCGCGCCGTTGAGGTTGAGCTCCATCGCGATCCGGTCCGGGTCCAGCGACAGCCGCAGCACGTCCGGCGCCCCGTGGTCGTCGAACGGGTGGTGCGGCACCGGCCGGAAGTGCACGACGATCTCCCGGCGCGGGTCGGCCAGCGCCTTGCCGGTGCGCAGCCGGAACGGCACCCCGGCCCAGCGCCAGTTCTGCACCCGCAGGGTCACCTCGGCGAAGGTCTCGGTCCCCCGGGACGGGTCGACCCCGTCCTCGTCGGCGTAACCGGGCAGGTCCTGATCGTCGACGCGACCGGCCGCGTAGCGGGCCCGCCGGGTCAGCGAACCCATCTCCGCCGGGTCCGGCGCGACGACCGCGCGCAGCACGTCGACCTTCCGGTCCCGCAGGTCGCGCTCCCCCAGCGAGGCCGGCGGCTCCATCGCCACCAGCGCCAGCAGTTGCAGCAGGTGGTTCTGGATCATGTCGCGGAGCGCGCCCGCCCGGTCGTAGTACCCGGCCCGGCCCGCCAGCCCGATCGACTCGTCCCAGACGATGTCGACCCGCTCGATGTGCCCGCCGTTCCAGACCGGCTCGAACAACCGGTTGGCGAACCGCAGGCCGAGCACGTTGAGCACGGTCTGCTTGGCCAGGAAGTGGTCGACCCGGAAGACGTCCTGCTCGCCGAAGCGGCTCCGGATCACCTCGTTGAGCTCGCGGGCCGCGGCCAGATCGGTCCCGAACGGCTTCTCGAACACCAGCGCGGTGTGCTCGGGCACCCCCAGCTCGATCAACGCGTCCAGGGTCGGGCGGGCGACGGCGTTCGGCAGCGCCAGGTACACCGCCAGCGGCGGGGCGAGCCCGTCCAGCGCGCGGCGCAGGTCCGCGGCCGAGGTCACGTCGCCCTGCCGGTAGGACAACCGCGCCAGCACGTCGTCGCCCGCGGGGCCGTCCCGCTCCGGGAGGTGGCGGTCCAGGCGCTCCCGCGCCCGCGCGCGGAACGACTCGTCGTCGCCCGGGTCCCGGTCGACGCCGACGATCCGCACGTCCGGCGGCAGTCCCTTCGCCGCGGCGAGCCGGACCAGGGCCGGCAGCAGGTAGCGACCGGTCAGGTCGCCGCCCGCGCCCAGCACGACCAGGGTGTTCAGCACAGTTCCTCCAGGGGCGGGGTGGGCCGGGCGGTCCCACGGCCGGGATGCGGCCCCGATCGGACCAGGACCGGACCAGGAGCGGACCACCCGCCGGGATGACTACCCGGTGCGACCGCGCCCATTCGTGGCGGCGGCGGCAGTCGCACCGCGCGCGCTGAGGAACCGGATCGGGGGGATCAGCAGCCGGTAGACCGGCCGTACCGCCCGGCCGGAGAAGCGGCCGTGGCGCTCCTCCAGCCAGACCCGCGAGCGCGGGTGCTCCTCGAGCAGCCGGTCCGCCAGTGACTTCGGGACGTCGGCGGGCCCGGAGGTGCGGACCTCGATCCGGCTCAGGTGCTTGGTGCTCATGAAGCCGTACTGGCTCGGGCTGACCAGCCGGACCGGCGCGCCGTGGTCGCCGTCGAGCGGGTGGCCGTCGAGGTTCTCGGCGATCAGCACGTCGTCGTTCAGCGTGTCCTGGATCGTGGCGACCGAGCGGTGGCCGTCGAGGCCCGTGAAGACCAGGTGGGTGACCGGGGAGGTCCGGTCCAGGGCCGGTTCGATGACGGCGCGGTAGAAGGTCGGGAAGGCCACACCCTCCCACCGGAGGTTGACCGCCGACCATCCCGCGACGCAGTGGAGATCGGCGGTGAGCTCGCGGCGGGGCAGCTGCGCGAGCTCGGCCAGCGGCAGGGTGACGGTGCCGGTCACCGCACCGCTGATCTCGATCGCGTGGTCCGGGGGGATCTCCGGAGGGGGGTGGTGCAGGTGGGTGCCGAAGCGCGGGAACCCCTCGACCGCGCGCTGGCCCGGCGGCAGCCGCAGGCCGTGGTGCCGCGCCGCGCTGCCGCCGCGATCCCGGTCCGCCGCCCCCGCCGAGCCACCAGCCCGGTGTGTCGTGCTCATCCCGTCCCCCGATCTGTACGACGTCGTACGGATCGGGACGCTACCAGTGTGTGTACGGTGGCGT
>DASQMQ010000457.1:0-5998 GCA_035645455.1 Pseudonocardia sp. | reverse complement strand
TCGACGGCGACGACGTCCGGCTCGACGATCTGACCGCCGCCCCGCCGGTGGTCGTCACCGGCACGCTGGACGACGCTCCCGCACCGCTGGTCGAGGGGCTCGCCCGACGGCTCGCGCCCCTGCGGCTGTCCGCCGACTCCTACGACGACGGCACCGGCACCCCGCCGGCGGACCTGGCCGAGCTGCTCGGCGTCCCCGACCCGACCGCGCTGGACCTGGACCGGATGTGGCGGCCGCGCTCGGACCGGGACTTCCTGCGCGTCCCGATCGGGCTGGACGGCGCCGGCCGCCAGCTGCTGCTCGACCTCAAGGAGTCCGCGCAGCTCGGGATGGGGCCGCACGGGCTGTGCGTGGGCGCCACCGGCTCGGGCAAGAGCGAGCTGCTGCGCACCCTGGTGCTCGCCCTGGTCGCCGTGCACCCGCCGGACGACCTGGCGATGGTGCTGGTGGACTACAAGGGCGGCGCCACCTTCGCCCCGTTCGGCACGCTCCCGCACGTCGCCGGCCTGATCACCAACCTGTCCGGGGACGCCGCGCTGGTCGAGCGGATGTACACCAGCCTGGACGGCGAGGTGCTGCGCCGCCAGCAGCTGCTGGCCGACGCCGGGAAGATCACCGACATCACCGACTACCGGCTGCGCCGCGCCGAGCTCGGCGAACCGCCGGACATGCCGCCGATGCGGCACCTGCTGGTGATCATCGACGAGTTCGGCGAGCTGCTCACCGCCAAGCCCGAGTTCGCCGAGCTGTTCCTGCGGCTGGGCCGGATCGGCCGGTCCATCGGGGTCCACCTGCTGCTGTCCAGCCAGCGCATCGAGCAGGGCAAGCTGCGCGGCCTGGAGACCTACCTGTCCTACCGGATCGGCCTGCGCACGCTGTCGGAGACCGAGTCGCGGACCGTGCTGGACACCCCGGACGCGGCGCGGCTGCCGGCGCTGCCCGGCAACGGCTACCTCAAGGTGGACGTGACCGTCTACGAGAAGTTCAAGGCGGCCTACGTGTCCGGGCCGCTCGCCCGGGACCAGGATGCCGAGCTGGCCCCGGTGGCCGGCCCGCCGGTCAAGCCGATGGTCCGGTTCGGCCTGCCCACCGGGCCGCAGGACGAGACCGAGCCGGCGCAGGCGACCCGCCGCGGTTCCGGGCCGACGCTGATGTCGACGGTCGTGGAGCGGATCAGCACCGCGGCGCAGCCGGTCGAGCCGATATGGCTGCCGCCCCTGCCCCCCGCGGTCACCCTGGACCGGGCCGGCGGCGGCTTCGACGTCACCGCTGACGGAGTGCGGTTGCGGTCGGCCACGGCCGGACTGAAGGTGCCGCTCGGGCTGCTCGACGACCCGGCCCGGCAGTGGCAGGGCAGCTGGCTGGTCGACCTGACCGCGGGCGGCGGGCACCTGCTGGTCCTCGGCGGACCCGGCTCCGGCAAGACCACCGCGCTGCGCACCCTGGCGCTCGGCATCGCCACCAGCAGCACCCCCACCGCGGCCGGGGTCTACGGGATCGACCTGCTCGGCAGCAGCCTGCGCGGGCTGGCCGACCTGCCGCACGTGGGCGGGGTGGCCGGGCGCGAGGACCGGGAGCGGGTCCGGCGCACCGTCGACGAGGTGCACGCCATGCTCGACCTGCGCGAGCGGCTGTTCGCCCGGCACGGCCTGGACACCATGGCCGACCTGCGCACCGCCCGGGCCGGGGGCCGGTTCGCCGAGCTGGCCTCCGACGAGGTGGTGCTGCTCGTCGACGGCTACGCGCAGCTCTCCGCGGAGTTCGAGGAGCTGGAGGGCCCGCTGCACGACCTGCTGGCCCGCGGTGGCCGGTTCGGCGTGCACGTGGTGGCCACCGCGCGGCGGTGGAGCGAGGTGCGCGCCGCCCAGCAGGTCGCCTTCACCCAGCGGATCGAGCTGCGGATGACCGAGCCCGCCGAGTCCGGCATCGACGCCAAGCTCGCCCGCGGCGTCCCCGAGGACACCCCGGGGCGGGCGCTGACCACCACGAAGCTCTACGCGCACGTCGCGCTGCCCCGCCTGGACGGCCTGCCCGACCCGGCCACGTCCGGCCTGCCCGAGGCGGCCACTCTGGTCCGCAGCGCGTGGACCGGCGCGATGCCGGCCCCGGTCCGGGTGCTGCCCGCGGTGCTGCCGGCCGCCGACCTGGCGGACACGCCGACCGCGCCCGGGGCGGTCGCACTGGGCCGGTTCGAGAACGACTTCACCCCGGCCGTGCTGGACCTGGTCGGGCGCGACCAGAACCTGCTCGTCCTCGGCGACACCGGCACCGGCAAGACCAACCTGCTGCGGCTGGCCGCGGCCGCGCTGATCCGCCGGTACACCCCCGAGGAACTGGTGTTCGCCGTGATCGACCCGCGGCGCGGGCTGGCCGGCGCGGTGCCCGAGGACTACCTCGGCGGCTACGCCCACAACAGCGTGCTGGCCCAGCGGCTGGCGGGCGCGGTCGCGGCGCAGCTGGCCGAGCGGTCCGGCGGGGAGGAGATCCCGGTGCCGGGCCGCGCCGCGCCCGCCTCCCGGTCGCTGCTGCCCCGCGTCGTGCTGCTGGTCGACGACTACGACGTGCTCGCCTCGTCCGGCAGCCACCCGTTGGCCCCGCTGGTGGCGCACCTGGCGACCGGCGCCGACATCGGGCTGCACGTGCTGATGACCCGGCGGGTGATGGGCGCGTCCCGCGGGCTGTACGAGCCGTTCACCCTGGGCGTGCGGGAGGCCGGCTGCCTCGGCCTGATCATGTCCGGCGACCGCACCGAGGGCCAGCTGCTCGGCGGCGTCCGGGCCGGCACCATGCCCGTCGGCCGGGCCAAGCTCGTCCGGGCCGGTGAACCCGTGCGCGTCCTGCAGACCGCCCACCAGCAGTCCTCGCCCGACCTGCGGATCGCGGAGGTGTCGTGACCCTCGACCTGGTGGCCCTGTGCGAGCGGCAGCCCGACGCGGCCGCGACGCTGGCCGCGATGCAGGCCTGCGGCCCGTCGCTGCGGCTGAACACGATCGAGCGGGGCTCGCTGGTGCAGCTGTGCGCGCCGGACGAGCGTCCGCTGGTCACGATCGAGGGCCCGCGGCTGGTGCAGGTGCCCGGCGAGGTGCAGCGACTGCTCGGCGTCCCGGACGCGCCGCACCCGGCCTGGTGGGTCGAGGCCAGGGCGGTCACCGCCGACCCGGAGGCGGCCCGGATCGCCCGCCGGTTCACCGCCGCCCTGCTGTCGCTGACCGGGGGGGTGTCGTGGACGAGCCGGTGAACGAACTGGTCGGGTCGCCGGCCGCGGACCGGCTCACCGCCGAGGCGATCGTGGTCGAGCAGGTCCGGTCGGTGGTCGGGTTGTCGACCTGGCTGGCCGACGCCGCCGTGTCCGCAGCCGGGTCGGGCCGGCTGCTGCAGGTCGTGACGCCCGCCGACAGCCGCATCACCCACCCGCTGGAGCTGCTGTTCGCCGAGGGCGGCGGGCAGTGGGTGGTGCGCGACGGCGCCGGCTTCCGGGACGGTTTCCTCGGGGTTCCGGTCGGCTGGGACGGCGCCCGCTTCGCCCCCGTCGACGGCCCGGTGCCGGAACCGGAGTCCGGCCGAGACCCGGCGAGCGGCAGCCTGGAGGTGCAGATCACGACCCTGCACCCGGCGACCGCGGACCTGCGCCTCGGTGCCGCCGCGTCGGCCGCTGCCCGGGCCCTCACCGGTGCCGAGCCGCTGGGCTGGGGCACCGCCGAGCCGGCCACCCAGCCCTGGTCCGAGCGGGAGATCAGCGGGTTCTGCCGGGACCGCGCCCCGCAACCGACGGCGCTGGTCGTGGTGGCCGGGGGGCCGGGCCGACGGGCGGTGGGCCGGATGAAGGTCACCCGGGTCACCGCGGGCGTCCTGGAGGAGGTGCGGCTGGCCGGACCGGCCGCGTCGGCGGTGGCCCAGGACGCGATCGACGAGCTGGTCGAGGACGTGGCCGGCCAGGCCCGGAGCATGATCGTGGCCGTGCATCCCACCCGTGCCGACGGCACCCGCCCGCCCGAGGTCAGCCCGCCTGCCGTGCCCTACGGCGTGCTGATCGGTCCGGGCGTCGTCACCGAGCGGGGCGTCGACCACGCCCGGCTGGCCCCGGCCACCGCAGTGCGGGTGCTGGGCAGGCGCAGCGGTACCCCGGCCTGCTGGTGCCGGCTCGACGGCGGCGCGACGTCGGCGTTCGAGCAGTTGGCGGCGGTGCTGCGGCACTTCGACCTGACCGGGTCGCCGCGGTAGCGGCCCGATCCGACGGGGCCGAGCCACCCGCGTCAGCGGGGCTCAGCGGACCGGCCCGCTCGACCAGGCGGTCGTTCGACGGGCGTCCCGTCCTCGGTCCACTCCCGGATGGCCACCAGGTCGCCGCGGTCGTCGAAATCGCATTCCTCGGCAAGGCGGCCGTCGGGGTGCCACTGCCTGCTCGTCCCCCGGACTGCGCCGTTCACCATCGGGATCTCCAGGCGGAGGGTGCCGTCGGGGTACCAGGCCCGCTCGGTCCCGTTCGGCACTCCGTCGACGACGGGGATGACGGTGACCACGTTGCCGTCCGGATCGGTCTCGACGATCTCACCGGTGACGGGTTCGCCCTCGTACATGTAGGTGAAGCCGTCGTCGAAGCTGGTGTCGTCGATGTCGACGCGCATCGCCCCACCTCACTGATCAGCTGCCGAGCTTCCGGGTGATGCGGCCCACGAAGACGTCCGCCTCGGCCCGGGTGATCTCGACGTGGTCCATGTTGCCGTAACCGAATTCGTGCTCGCGCAGTGCGGTGGTCGGTTCCCACCGCAGGTTCCGCGTGAAGGCCTCGTCGGCCACAAGGTCCTCCGTGACGGTGGGTCGGACGATGCCGGCCGGCGACTGCGGTCCCGTCCAGTTGGCAGCTCGATCGCATCGTCGCTCAGCCGGGCGGCCGGCCCACTGCGGAGCGAGCCCCACGCCCACGACGCGGTCCCTGGCGCTCATCAGCACCGGTCCGACGTTCGTCTTGCCTCCGCGCGAGGGACGTTCACCGCAACGCCTGCCGGGAGATGTGGTCGGCGCGGCGCAGCGGGTCGGGCAGTCGGTAAGTCGAGCAGAGGCCGAGGACGATGTCAGCAGCCTGGTCGACGCCCATGAGGTGGCCGGGGGAGACGTAGACGGGTCGTACCCCGTCCTGCGTGCGCAGCGCGTAGCCGAGCACATCGCCGCCGTCGACCAGCGGCTCCCGGTCGCCACGGCGCGGTCCCGGTTCAGCGTGCTCGCCGACCAGGTGGTTCTTGGCGCAGCCGATCGCCGGCAGCCCGGTGAGCACGCCGAGGTGGCAGGCGACGCCGCACCGCCGCGGGTGGGCGAGGCCCTGGCCGTCGCAGAGCAGCAGGTCGACCGGGGTCCGCAGCCGTTCCAGCACGCTCATCAACAACGGCGCTTCCCGGAAGGCGAGCAGGCCGGGGACGTACGGGAAGGTCGCTGTGCCCTCGAGCACGACGTCCTCGACGACCGCGAGGCCGTCGGTCTCTACGACGACAGCCGCGGCGACGACCCGATCGGAGTCGGTGCGGTAGGAGATGTCGAGCCCGGCGACGGAACGCGGGGGCGGGATCGGGGTGGTCGGGATCTGCACCCGGGCAGCCAGCTCCCGTTGCGCGAGTTCGGCGTCGGCGACGGACTCGGGACTGGGTGAACGGTCCGGAGGCACTCAGCGGGCCTTGTTCCGTGGTTCGCGCTGCACCGGAGTGCCGTCCTGCGTCCACTTCCGGGTGGCGATCAGCCGCCCACGCTCGTCGAAGTCCCGTTCCTCGGCGAGCCGGCCGTTGCGGTGCCACTCGCGGCTGGTTCCCGTCGCCACCCCGTCGACGACGGTGGTCTCGGACCGGAGCGTCCCGTCGGGGTACCACTCGCGGTCCACGCCGTGCGGACGCCCGTTCGTGACCGGCGTCAGCGCGATCACGTTCCCGGCGGGGTCGGTCTCCTCGAGCTCGCCGGTGAAGAGCCCGCCGTTGCAGAAGTAGTGCGAGCCGTCGTCGACGGTCGTCTCGTC
>DASQMQ010000456.1:0-4683 GCA_035645455.1 Pseudonocardia sp. | reverse complement strand
ATAGGCGCAGGTCAACTAGTGAGCAGAGATCAGCATAGATCACCAAGACTGGTCGGGTAGACAGTATCTAGCGAACTAGTACAGGCTCAGCACCTCTATACGCACTGTCCGTTTATGGGTACTCTCTCGAAGCCGCTGGACGCAGCGGAGCCCGGTCGGGCGCTGCGAACGCCGACCGGGCTCCTTGACCGACTCGAAGCAGGAGTCAGCCCGTGTCGAACCGTACCCAGCACCCCGCCCGTGCCGCTGACCTCGACGGTGTGCCGCTGCACGACCTCGTCGCCGGGGGCGGGCGGTGAGCGCCTTCGGCCCCGGGCGCCCGGACGCGCTGGCCGAGTTCCTGGCCGGCCAGCCGACCGCGGCGGCCCGGCTGCTCGCCGTCCACGTCGACGACGGCGAGGGCCGCTGCGCCGGCTGCACCACCCTCGACCGCGGCCGGGTCCCGTACCCGTGCTCGCTGCACACCGCCGCGACCGCGGCCCGCGGACGGCGCCGGCCGTGAGCGAGGACGACCACGTGGTCGGCACCGTGCGCGGCGTCGAACTGGCCCAGCTCCGTGCGCTCGTCGTCGCGGTCGCCGACCTCGACGACGAGGCCTCGGTGAACCTCGCGCTCCGCGGGAACAGCAGCGTCCGCGCCCGCCTCGACCACCCCGACCTCGCCCGCCCGCGGTGGTTGACCGTCACCGACGACGCCGTGGTGCTGCCCGGCATCGGCCCGGCCGCCGCGCCCCGCCGGGGTGACGGCTCCGGCTGCCCGGACGCGGCGTCCCCGCCGAGGCACCCGTGATCCTCGGCACGGCGCTGATCAGCACCGGCTACCTCGCCCTGCTGGTCCTGGCGTGCCGCTGGGCGTCCGGTCCGCCGGAGGTGCGGGCCGCGTGGCGGGCGCACCGCCGCGCGGTCCGTGCCCGCGAACGGGCGGAGCGCCGCGACCGCCGCGACCGCGGCTGTTGACGCCGGGCAGGGTGCCGTGACCCCGACCGGCGCCCTGCCCGGTCCCACTGCGGCGTCGTCGCCTCCGAGCTGGCCGGCTCGATCACCGATCCGGCGGCGCGCGAGCTGATGCGGGTCCACCGCGCCGAGTCGGTCCCGCCCGACGCCGTCGCCCGGGCCGTGTCCGACGTCCTCGCCCAGTCGGCCGGGGTGGACGTCAACGAGGTGGTGGTCCGTCCGGCGGCCCAGCGCTGAGCCGACGGCAGCCGGTCAGGTCGGGAGGTGGGCGGCGACGTGGGCGGCGATGAGGGGGGTGGCCTCGTCGGCGCGCTCGACGGTGGCCAGGTGGGCGGCGTCCAGGATCTCCAGCCGGGCCCCCGGGATGCCCTCGGCGATGGTGCGGGCGTGCGGTTCGACGGGGGTGGACGGGTCGGCCGAGCCGGCGATCACCAGGGTGGGGGTGGGGATGGCGGGCAGCCGGTCGCGGTGGTCCCAGACCTCGATGGCCTGGCAGCAGGCCAGGTACCCGGCGTCGGGCGTGCTGGCGACCATGTCGGTGGCCTCGGCGACGACGTCCGGGTGCGCGGCGGCCCAGTCCGGGGTGAACCAGCGCCCGGCGACCCCGGCGGCGATCGGCGCGGTGCCGCGGTCGCGCACCGCGGCGATCCGCTCCCGCCAGACCGTCGTGTCCGGGAAGTGCGAGCTGGTGCAGCACAGCGTCAAGCTGGTCAGCCGCTCCGGGTGGTCCGAGCCCAGCACCATGCCGACCATGCCGCCCAGCGACAGCCCGCACCAGGCCACCCGGTCCAGGCCGAGCGAGTCGAGCAGGGCCAGGGCGTCGCCGGCCAGGTCGGCCAGCCGGTAGGGACCCTCCGGGACCGGCGATCCGCCGTGCCCGCGGTGGTCGACCCGGATCACCCGGAACCGCTCGGTCAGCGCCGCCACCTGCGGGCGCCACATCTCCAGCGTCGAGCCCAGCGACCCGGACAGCACCAGCACCGGGGCGTCCCGCGGCCCCTCGTCGACGTGGTGCAGCGCCACCGGCCCGGTCACGAGTCCCCCACCGTGCGCATCGACCGCAGCGTGGCCAGCTCGGTCCCGGTCGGCGGCGCGGTGATCATGAGATCGGCGGACACCTCCAGCTCCCATCCGGTCTCGGCGTGCACCTGCTCGACGGAGATCCCGGTGTGCAGCGCGGTGAGCACCAGCTCGGCGGTGTCCGGGTCGGGCTCCAGCACGCCCAGGTCGGTGATCACCCGGACCGGTCCGGCGCCGCGCAGGCCGAGCAGTGCGCGGTCGCGCGGCCCGCTGCCGTGCCCGACCGAGGTGACGAAGTCGACCTGGTCGACGAACGCCCGGGCGCGGTGCCGCATCACCACGATCACCTCGCGGCAGGACGCGGCGATCTCCGGGGCGCCGCCGGAGCCGGGCAGCCGGACGTCCGGCTCGGCGTACTCCCCGATCACCGTGGTGTTGATGTTGCCGAAGCGGTCGATCTGGGCGCCGGACAGGAAGCCGACGTCGATCCGGCCGGGCTGCAACCAGTAGTTGAAGATCTCCGGCACGCTCACCACCGACAGCGCCGACGCGGCCAGCACGCCGTCGCCGATGGACAGCGGCAGCTCGTCGGGGCGGGTGTCCAGGGTGCCCGACTCGTAGATCAGCACCAGGCCGGGCGCGTGCAGCCGGCGGGCCAGGTTCGCCGCCGTGGACGGCAGCCCGATCCCGACGAAGCAGGCCTGGCCGTCGCGCAGCGAGCGGGCCGCGGCGATGCTCATCATCTCGTCGGCGGTCCAGCTCGGCTGGTCCGGCCCGGACGCGGTGTCCGGTCCGCTGACGCGGGTCATGCGGCCTCCTCGCGCAGTTCGCGCAGCCACCGGCCGAACGCGTCCCGGTCGCGGCTGATCTTGTCCCAGGCCCGGTAGGCGGCGTTGTCGCGGTCGTAGTAGCCGTCGGCGTAGGACGGCGCGGCGCCGCCCGGCGCCGCGGCCACCACGTCGACCACCCAGTGCGGCAGCACCACCGCACCCGGGCGCGGCTCCAGCTCGTCGACGATCTCCTCGACGGTGACCAGGGACCGGCTCGCGGACAGCACGGCCTCCTTCTGCACCCCGGTGATGCCCCACATCTGCACGTTGCCGGCTCGGTCGGCGCGCTGCGCGTGGATGATCGCGACGTCCGGGTTGAGGGCCGCCACGGCGGCCAGCTGCTCACCGGTGAACGGGCAGGTGACCGTGGAGATGGTCGGGGTGTGCAGCGGCAGGTCGGTGCCGGCGTAGCCGCGCAGCACGGCGAACGGCAGCCCGGACGCCCCGGCGACGTAGCGGTTGGCCATCCCGGCGTGGCTGTGCTCCTCGATGGCCAGCGGCACCGGCCAGCCGGTGGCCAGCGCGTCGCGCATCCGGTGCAGCGACCCGACACCGGGGTTGCCGCCCCAGGAGAAGACCAGCTTCGCCGCGCACCCGGCGCCGATCAGCTGGTCGTAGATCAGGTCGGGGGTCATCCGGACCAGGGTCAGGTCCTGGCGCTGCTGCCGGATGATCTCGTGCCCGGCGGCGAACGGGATGAGGTGGGTGAACCCCTCGAGCGCGACGGTGTCGCCGTCGCGCACCACATCGGACACCGCCTGCGGCAACGACACGATCTTGGCCACGGTGGAACGCTAGTGCCCGGGCCGGTGACCGGCAATCGGCGACGTCGGCACGCCGGGGTACGGAGCCGCGCCGCGCCGCTCGTGCAGACCCGGGTGGCGGTGCAGGCACGACGGGACGGGGCCGGGGGTGGGTGGCAGGAGGGTCACAGGAGGGCCCGGTCACGATCGGCGGCGCCGTGGTGACCGACGGAGCACGCTGGCGACGTGCTCACCAGCGAGAACGAACGTCCAGCCGCCGCGGCCGGTCGGTTCCGGCTCGGCCCCGCCGAGGTCAACCGGCTCGGCTTCGGCACCATGCGACTCACCGGCCCCGGCATCTGGGGTCCGCCGGCCGACCCGGACGCCGCGGTCGGCGTGCTGCGCCGGGCCGCCGAGCTCGGCGTCGACCTGTTCGACACCGCCGACTCCTACGGCCCCGGGGCGGCCGAGGACCTGCTCCGGCAGGCCCTGCACCCCTTCGACGGGTTGACCGTCGCCACCAAGGCCGGGCTGCTGCGCACCGGTCCGGACCAGTGGCACCCGTGCGGGCGCCCCGAGTACCTGCGCCAGCAGTGCGAGCTGAGCCTGCGACGCCTCGGCGTCGAGCGCATCGACCTGTTCCAGCTGCACCGGGTCGACCCGTCGGTGCCCGCCGACGAGCAGTTCGGGCTGCTCGCCGACCTGGTCGCCGAGGGCAAGGTGGCCGCGGTCGGGCTGTCCGAGGTGGGGGTGGCGCAGATCGAGCGGGCCGCCGCCGCGGTCGACGTGGCGTCGGTGCAGAACCGCTACAACCTGGTCGACCGGGCCAACGACGACGTCCTGCGCTACTGCACCGAGCAGGGCATCGCGTTCCTGCCCTGGGCGCCGGTGGCCGGCGGGCGACTGGCCGAACCGGGCGGCCCGGTGGCCGAGGTCGCCGAGCGGACCGGGGCCACCCCGTCCCAGGTGGCGCTGGCCTGGCTGCTGCAGCGGTCGTCGGTGATGCTGCCCATCCCGGGCACCAGCAGCGCCGCGCACGCCGAGGAGAACATCCGCGCCGCCGAGCTGACCCTCGACCTGGACATGGTCGAGAAGCTCGACGCCGCCGCCTGAACACCCCACCGCCAGGTTCAGGAA
>DASQMQ010000455.1:0-2201 GCA_035645455.1 Pseudonocardia sp. | reverse complement strand
CGTCGTCGCCGGCGCCGGCGACCGCCGCTCCCGGACGGCGCTGCTCGGGTCGGTCACCGGCTTCGCGGTCCGGTCGGCCGCCCGGCCGGCGCTCGGCTGGGCCGCCGGGATCGGAGCGTTCTACCTGCTCATCGGGCTGATCTCGAAGTCGATGACCACGTTCCTGGCCGAGAACCCGCAGTTCGCCGAGATGGCCGCGGCCGCCGGCTTCGAGATCGACGCCGTGCAGGGCTACACGGCGACGCTGTTCACGCTGCTCGCCGTCCCGCTGGGCGGGTACACCGCGACCCGGATCGCCGCCGTGGCCCGGGCCGAGTCGGCCCGGCGGCTGGACCTGCTGCTGGCCGCTCCGGTCACCCGGGTCCGGCTCGCCGGAGCCGAGACCGTGGTCGCCGCGGCCGGGGCGCTCGTGCTCACCGCGGTGGCCGGCCTGGTCACCTGGGCGGGCACCGCGGCGGTCGGCGTCCCGCTCGGCCCCGCCGCACTGGCCGGCGCGGCCAACACGCTGCCGGTCACCGCGCTGGGCCTGGGCGCCGCGGTGCTCGCCCTGGGCTGGGCACCCCGCCTGGTCGTGCCGATCGGGATGCTGCCCGCCGCGGGCGGCTTCCTGCTCACCGTGCTGGCCGACAGCACCGGCGCTCCGCAGTGGATCGCCGCGCTGTCCCCGTTCGCCCACCTCGCCCGGGTTCCCGCCACCGCGCCGGACGTGCCCGGTGCGGTGGCGCTGACGGCGATCGCCCTGGTGCTGGCCGGCGCCGGGCTGGCCGGCTTCCGGCGGCGCGACATCCGCACCGGCTGATCCCCGGCGCCGCCAGCACGGCCCTCCTATCCTGGGAGGGCCGACGGGAGGAGTGGATGGTGTCGCGTGAGCTCCGCATTTCCGACGCCGACCGGAACGCGGTGGCGCGGCAGCTGGCTCGGGCGCTGCGCGAGGGCCGGCTGACCCTCGACGAGTTCGACGAGCGCTCCCGGGACGCCTACGCGGCGCGCACCCGGGGCGACCTGGAGGACATCGTCCGGGACCTGCCCCCCGACCTGTGGTGAGCCGCCCGGTCAGCGGCCGGCGGGCGGCTCGACGACCGGGACGGCGCCGTTGCCCACGGGCAGCGCCGCGTCGGCGGTCGGCGCGGTGAGCTGGGTGGACTCGGTGGCGCCGGTCGCGTGCCGGGCCGGCTCGGCCTGCGGGGTGGTCGTCGGGGCGGTAGCCGGCGCGGCCGGCTCGGCCTGACGGCCCGCGGTCGGGTCGAAGAAGCGCAGCATCTCGATCGGGAAGGGCATCACCAGGGTGCTGTTGTTGTCCGAGGCGACGTCGGTGACGGTCTGCAGCAGCCGCAGCTGCAGCGCACCCGGCGACTCCCCCATGGCGCGGGCGGCGTCGGCGAGCTTCGCCGAGGCCTGGAACTCACCGTCGGCGGCGATGACCCGGGCCCGCCGGTCGCGCTCGGCCTCGGCCTGGCGCGACATGGACCGCCGCATGCCCTCGGGCAGTGCGATGTCCTTGATCTCCACCCGGTCCACGCTGACGCCCCACTCCTCGGTCGGTGTGTCGATCACCGCGCGCAGCTCGGCGTTGACCTTCTCCCGGTCCGACAGCATGGTGTCCAGGTCGGCCCGGCCGATGACCGAGCGCAGCGAGGTCTGCGAGACCTGGGAGACCGCTCCCAGGTAGTTCGCCACGTTGACCACGGCCTTGACCGGGTCGGTGACCCGGAAGTAGACCACGGCGTCGACGCTCAGCGTGACGTTGTCGCGGGTGATCGCGCCCTGCGCGGGCACGTCCAGCACCACGGTCTGCACCGGGATCTTGGTCATCTTGTCGGCCACCGGCACGATCATGCGCAGGCCCGGTTCGCGCACCGCGGGCAGCAGCCGGCCGAACCGCAGCACCACCCCCCGCTGGTACTGCTGCACCTGGCGCAGGCTGGAGCCGGCCAGGAGGACGACGAGGAAGGCGACGAGGACGAGGACGAAGAGGGTCGTGGACACGAGCGGACCTCCGATGGTGCGGAGTGGGCGGCGCCGACGGTGATCGGCATCGATCGAGCGGTACTGGGGGGACGGTTCGGCCGGACCGCGGCGCGCTGTCAGCGGCGGGCGCGGTCCGGCAGGCTCCCCGTGATGCGGGAGTGGGAGGTGGTGGCCCGGACGGCGGTGCTCTGCTCGGCCGGGCGGAAGTGGAGCGGCTGGACCACGGGTGACCT
>DASQMQ010000454.1:0-15532 GCA_035645455.1 Pseudonocardia sp. | reverse complement strand
GCGTGGGCGAGCAGCTCGTCCCTGGTGACCTGCTGATCGGCCCGGCCGAGCGTCGCCGCGTGCCCGGAACTGGTGGTGGCGAGCGCGGGGAAGCCCAGCGCGGCCAGCGTCCGTGCGGATCCCACGTCCCACGGGTTCGGCATGACGAAGAAGTCGTCGGCGTGCAGGGCGCGGAACCGCTCGCGGACCGCGGTGGTGGTGTCGGTACTCATGCGACCTCGATCTCCAGGTGTGTTCGCAGGGCGTCACGGCCGGACCGCGACAGCGTGAGCTCGCGCGGGCGGGTCCGGTGCCGGCGCACCCAGCCCCGCGCGATCATGGTCGCCAGCAGCCGGGCACCGACGGTGCCGGCCAGGTGGTGGCGGCGCTGCGACCAGTCCAGGCACTGGCGCACCAGCGGCCGGGTGCGCTCGCGGTCGGCCGCGACGCCCAGCGCGGCCAGCAGCGCCAGCCCGTCGGCGGTCAGCACCGCGCCGTCCGGGCCGATCCGGACCGCGTCCAGGGCGACCAGCCGGTCGTGCACGGCGACCCCGAGCCGCCCGGCCAGGTGGTCGTAGCAGGACCGGGCGAAGGCCATCCCGGCCGGCAGCGCGGGCGGGGCGATCGGGCCGGTGTCCGGCGGCGGGCCGGGCAGCGCGGTGAGCATGCCCTCCAGCAGCCCGGCGACCTGCCGGTCGGCCAGCCGGTAGTAGCGGTGCCGGCCCTGCACCTCGACCGCGACCAGCCCGGCGTCGACCAGCCGGGCGAGGTGCTCGCTGGTGGTGGAGGGCGCGATCCCGGCGTGCCGGGCCAGCTCGCGACCGGTGTGCGCGGTGCCCGACAGCAGCAGGCAGGCGATGGCGGCCCGGGCCGGGGACGCCAGCGCCGCGGCCACTTCGCTCACCCGACTCGCGTCGGCCACCGGCAGGACCACGCCGCCATCCTGGCAGCCCGACGGTTCGGCCCGGGCCGAACGGTCTGCGGGCCGGGGTCAGCGCGGCGCCATCCGGATCGCCCCGTCCAACCGGATGACCTCGCCGTTGAGCATCGGGTTGGCCACGATGTGCGCGGCCAGCGCGGCGAACTCGGCGGGCGCGCCCAGCCGGGCCGGGTGCGGCACCTGCTTGCCCAGCGCGGCCTTGACCTCCTCCGGCGCCCCGGCCAGCAGCGGGGTGTCGAACAGGCCCGGGGCGATGGTGACCACCCGGATGGCCATCGAGGCCAGGTCGCGGGCGATCGGCAGGGTCATCCCCACCACCCCGCCCTTGGACGCCGAGTAGGCCGCCTGCCCGATCTGGCCGTCGAACGCCGCCACCGAGGCGGTGTTGACGATGACCCCGCGCTCCTCGCCCACCGGGTCGTGCTTGAGCATCCGCTCGGCGGCCAGCCGCAGCACGTTGAACGTGCCGATGAGGTTGATCTCGATGATCCGGGTGAAGTCGGCCAGCGGGAACGGGCCGGTCTTGCCGACCGTGCGCTTCGCGTTCCCGGTGCCGGCGCAGTTCACCGTGACCCGCAGCGGTCCCAGCCCGTCGGCGACGTCCAGGGCCGCCACGACGTCGGCTTCGCTGCGCACGTCGCCCGGCGCGAACCGGGCGTCCGGACCCAGCTCCGCGGCCCGTTCCTGGCCCTTCGAGCTGGGCAGGTCGACGATCACGACCTTCGCCCCCGCGTCGGTCAGGGCCCGGGCGGTGGCCAGGCCGAGCCCGGAGGCGCCCCCGGTGATCAGTGCGACGCTGCCGTTGATGTCCACGGGCGCTATCAGTACCCCAAACCCGGCCCCACCGCCACAGTCGATCACCAGCCGGTCGACCTGCGGCCGGCGGGTCGGTCAGGCGTATCGGGCAGGCGTATCGGGCGGGCGCCCGATCGTGGTACACCGGCACGATGTTCCCCGGGACCCATGCCGCCCTGACCCCCGACAAGCCCGCGGTGGTGATGGCCGGGACCGGGCACACGCTGACCTACCGGGAGCTGGACGAGGGCTCGGCGCGGCTGGCCCGGCACCTGCACGGGGCCGGGCTGCGCCGGGGGGACGTGGTCGCCCTGCTGGCCACCAACGGCCCGCGGGTGTTCGAGGTGTACTGGGCCGCGCAGCGCAGCGGGCTCTACGTCACCGCGGTCAACCACCACCTGACCGCCGACGAGGTCGCCTACGTGGTGTCCGACAGCGGCGCGAAGGCGCTGGTGGTGTCGGCGTCGCCGCTGGCGGCCGAGGTGGGTGAGCTGGTCCCCGGGGTCGAGGTGCGGCTGGCCTACGACGGCCCGGTCCCCGGCTTCGACGACTACGACGCCGCGCTGTCCGGGCTGTCGGCCGAGCCGCTGCCCGACCAGCCGCGCGGCGCCGACATGCTCTACTCCTCGGGCACCACCGGCCGTCCCAAGGGCATCCGCCCGGCCCTGCCGGAGCGCCGGGTCGACGAGCCCGGCGACCCCTACGTCGCGGTGTTCGGGATGATGTACCGCTTCGACGCCGACACCGTCTACCTGTCCCCCGCCCCGCTCTACCACGCCGCGCCGCTGCGGTTCAGCGCCACGATCCAGGCCATCGGCGGCACCGTCGTGGTGCTGGAGCGGTTCGACCCGGAGGGCGCGCTGGCCGCGATCGAGCGCTACCGGGTCACCCACAGCCAGTGGGTGCCGACGCACTTCGTGCGCATGCTGAAGCTGCCCGCGGACGTCCGCGCCCGGTACGACGTGTCGTCGCTGCGGGTGGCCATCCACGCGGCCGCGCCGTGCCCGCCGGAGGTCAAGCGGGCGATGATCGACTGGTGGGGCCCGGTGCTGCACGAGTACTACGCGGCCACCGAGGGCGCGGGCATCACGTTCATCGACTCCGCGCAGTGGCTGACGCACCCGGGCTCGGTGGGCCGCGGCGGCATCATCGGCGACGTGCGGATCTGCGACGACGAGACCGGCGCGGTGCTCGGCCCGCGCCGGATCGGCACGGTGTACTTCGAACGCGACACGGTCTCCTTCGAGTACCACAACGACCCGGAGAAGACCCGGGCTGCGCGCCACCCCCAGCACGAGACCTGGGCGACCACCGGTGACCTGGGCTACGTCGACGAGGAGGGCTACCTCTACCTCACCGACCGCAAGGCCTTCACGATCATCTCCGGCGGGGTGAACATCTACCCGCGGGAGGCCGAGGACGTGCTGGCCCTGCACCCGGCGGTGCTGGACGTGGCGGTCATCGGCGTACCGGACCCGGAGATGGGCGAGTCGGTGCTGGCGGTGGTGTCCCCGGCGGCCGGCACCGAGGCCGGTCCGGACCTGGAGCGCGAGCTGATCGAGCACGTCAAGGCGCACATCGCGGCGTTCAAGGCCCCGCGCCGGGTGGTGTTCACCGACGACATGCCGCGCACCGCCACCGGCAAGCTGGTCAAGCAGATCCTGCGCGACCGCTACCGCGAGGTGCGCGCGTAGCGGCGCCGGGCCACCGCGGCGGCGACCGCGAGCGGTACCGCGATCAGCACGGCGACCAGGAACACCAGGCCGAACGCGCCGACCGCGGCCGCTCCGCCGGCCGCCGCGGTGCCGGCCGCGCTGCCCAGGAACAGCAGCCCGGCGAACAGCGCGACCGCGGTCGCCCGCTCGGTCGGCACCACCTCGGTGGCCCAGCTCTGCAGGGTGGTGTGCAGGAACGCCCAGGCCCCGCCGACCAGGACCCCGGCCACCGCCACCGTCGGCAGGGGGACCGCCACCGCCGGCACCGCCCAGCCGAGCACCAGCAGCGCGCCGCCCACCGCCGTGATCACCGGCGGGGACAGCCGTCCGACCAGCGCGCGCACCACGCGCGACCAGGCCAGCGCGCCGAACCCGAAGGAGGCCGCCACCAGACCGGCGACCGCCGCCGGGTACCCCAGCCCCTGCACCGCGGCCGGCAGGTAGGTCAGCACCCCCAGCACGACCGCGCCCTCCACGAACACCAGCCCGAAGACCACCAGCGCCCACCGCGAGGACAGCACCCGGCCGACCGAACGCAGCGGGTTGCCCGACCCCGGGAGCCGGTCCGGCTCGGGCAGCCGGGCCAGCGCGACCCACAGCACCGCCGCGACCAGGCCGGTCAGCGCCGGCACCGCCCGCCAGCCGATCAGGTCGGCGAGCACCCCGGCCCCGGCCGTGGCCGTCGCGATGCCCAGCGAGGACGCCGTGAGCAGGTCCGACAGCGGGCGCTGGCGCTCCGGGGCGGGCCACATGTCGCCGACGTACACCAGGGTGGTCGGGATGATCGCGGCGAAGCAGGCACCGGCCAGCACCCGGGTCAGCCCGAGCACGGCCAGGTTCGGCGCCAGCGCCGAGCCGAGCCCGGCCGCGGCCGCGCCGAGCAGCGCCAGCCGCATCACCCGGACCCGCCCGATGCGGTCGCTGACCATCCCCCACACCGGCTGCATCAGCCCGTAGGCCAGGAAGTAGCCACTGGCCACCGCGGCCACCGCGGCCAGCGACGCGCCCAGGTCCAGCCCGATCAGCACCAGCAGCGGGGCCAGCGCGAACCGGTCGCCGTTGCTGGTGAGCGCGGCGAACTGGAGCAGGCGCAGCCGCCCGCGCTGCGCGGTCCCGGCACCGGTGTCCACACCCACCGCTCGACCATGCGCCCTGCGGCCCCGGTTCGCCGCACCCGGCCGCCGTGAGTCCGGCCACGCCCGGCCCCGGCGACGGCGGGCTCCGGACGGTCCGCGAGCGTCTTGTTCGAACCTACGGTGGGCGACACAGTAGAGCCATGTCGACGACGACGGCCTCCACCAGCGGATCCCCGACCGACCACCCGGCCGCGGCGGCGGTCACCGGGCGGGGCATGACGATGAGCGACATCGTCGCCCGGTTCTCCCGGACCGATCCGCACGGTGTGGCGTTCCGCGACGGCGACGCGACCAGCACCTGGCTGGACTTCCACGACCGGGTGACCCGGATCGCCAACGCCCTGGTGCAGCGGGGCGTCGCGGCCGGGGACCGGGTCGCGGTGCTCGGGCTCAACAGCGTGCCGCTGGTCGAGGCGACCGCAGCGGTGCTGCGGGCCGGCGGGATCTGCGTGCCGCTGAACTTCCGGCTGGTCGCCGACGAGGTCGCCTACCAGCTGGTGGACAGCGGCGCGGTGGCCGTGGTCGTCGACGCCGTGCTGGCCCCGGTCGTGGCCGGAGCCCTGCGGGACCCGGACGTGCCGACCCGGACCGTGCTGGTGATGAACGGCGGGTCCGAGCACGGGGAGGGGCTGGAGGCGGCGATGGCCGCGGCGTCGCCGGACTACGTCGAGCTGGACGTCAACGACTACCAGCCGGCGTTCATCATGTACACCTCGGGCACCACCGGCCGACCCAAGGGCGCCGTGCTCAGCCACCGCAACCTGCTGCTGCACTCCTACAGCAACCTGGTCCACCTCGGGGTGAACAACTCCGACCGGGTGGGGCTGTCCGGGGCGCCGTTCTTCCACATCGCCGGCGTGGCCGGGCTGTACCTCAACCTGGTGGGCGGGGGCACCACGGTGCTGAGCCCGTCCGGCGGGTTCGACCCGGCGGGGATGGTGGACCTGCTCGAGCGCGAGGGCGTCACCTCGTGCTTCTTCGTGCCGGCGCAGTGGCAGGCGATCGTCTCGGTGCCCGGGATCAGGGAGCGCCGGCTCGCGCTGCGCCGGCTGTCCTGGGGCGCGGCGCCGGCGTCCACCACACTGCTGCGCACGATCATCGAGACCTTCCCGGACGCCGAGCTGGCCACCGCGTTCGGCCAGACCGAGTGCAGCCCGGTCACCTGCGTGCTGCGCGGCGAGGACGCCATCCGCAAGATCGGCTCGGTGGGCACCCCGATGCTCAACGTCGAGGTCCGGGTGGTCGACGACGAGATGAACGACGTGCCGCGGGGCGAGGTCGGCGAGATCGTCTACCGCGGCCCGCTGGTGATGAGCGGCTACTGGAACAAGCCCGCGGAGACCGCCGAGGCGTTCCGCGGTGGCTGGTTCCACTCCGGCGACCTGGTCCGCCAGGACGCCGACGGCTACTTCTACGTGGTCGACCGGAAGAAGGACATGATCATCTCCGGCGGGGAGAACATCTACTGCGCCGAGGTGGAGAACGTGCTGGCCGGGCACCCCAAGATCGGCGAGGTGGCGCTGATCGGGGTGCCCGACCCGAAGTGGGGCGAGGCGCCGCTGGCGGTGATCGCCCCGCGCGACCCGGCCGACCCGCCGACCGTCGCGGAGATCGAGTCCTGGTGCCGGGACCGCCTGGCCGCCTACAAGCGCCCGCGCGACGTCACCCTGGTCGACACCCTGCCCCGCAACCCGAGCGGGAAGGTGCTCAAGACCGCGCTGCGCTCGGAGTACGGCGCGGCGTGCCCGGGCGACCCGGCTGTGTGAGGGCAAGCCCGGACCATGCAGCCGGAAGATGCAGCCGGAAGATGCAGCCCGGATGATGGCGCCATGACCGATCTGGCCACTCCCCGGATGACCGCCGCCCCGCCGGAGCGGCCCTGATGGCCGATCTCGACCCGGCCGAGTTCCGCCGGCTGGGCCGGGCGGTGGTGGACTGGGTGGCCGACTACCGGGCCGGGCTGGCCGAGCTGCCGGTCCGCCCGGCGGTCGCGCCGGGCGAGGTGCGCGCGGCACTCGACAAGCCGTTGCCCGAGCAGCCGCGCCCGCTGGCCGAGCTGCTCGACGAGCTGGACCGGGTGGTCGTGCCGGGCACCACGCACTGGCAGCACCCGCGGTTCTTCGGCTACTTCCCGGCCAACGCCTCGCTGCACTCCCTGCTCGGGGACCTGCTCTCGGGCGGGCTGGGCAGCCAGGGGATGCTCTGGTCGACCGGACCGGCGACCACCGAGCTGGAGCAACTGCTGCTCGACGGGCTGGCGGTGGAACTGGGCCTGGACGCCGGGTTCACCTTCGGCGGCGGGGGCGGCGGCTCGATCCAGGACTCGGCCTCGTCCGCGGCGCTGGTCGCGCTGCTGGCCGCGCTGCACCGGGCGCAACCGGACTGGCGCGAGCACGGCGTCACCGGCCGCGAACGGGTGTACGTCACCGCCGAGACCCACTCCAGCCTGGCCAAGGCGGTGCGGGTGGCCGGGCTGGGCGCGAAGGCGCTGCGGGTGGTCGAGGGCGATCCGGCCACCGCGGCGATGGCGCCCGGCGCACTGGACGCGGCGCTCACCGCGGACCGGGCCGCCGGGCTCCTCCCGGTGCTGGTCTGCGCGACCGTGGGCACCACCGGGACCGGCGCGGTCGACCCGGTCCGCGAGATCGCTGCCGTGCTGGACCGCCACCGCGCGGACGGCCCGGGGGCCTGGCTGCACGTGGACGCGGCGTGGGCCGGGGTGGCCGCGCTCTGCCCGGAGCACCGCCACCTGCTCGACGGCGTCGAGCGGGCCGACTCGTTCTGCACCGACGCGCACAAGTGGCTGCTCACCGCGTTCGACGCCTCGCTGCTGTGGGTGCGCTCGGGAACCGCGCTGCCCGACGCGCTGTCCATCACCCCGGAGTACCTCCGCGACGCGGCCTCGGAGTCCGCGCAGGTCGTCGACTACCGGGACTGGCAGGTCCCGCTGGGACGGCGGTTCCGGGCGTTGAAGCTGTGGACGGTGGTGCACGGCGTCGGGCTGGCCGGACTGCGCGAGCACATCCGCGGACACGTCGCGCTGGCCACCGACCTGGCCGGGCGGGTGCGCGCCGACCCCGGGTTCGCCCTGGCTGCGGCACCGTCGCTGGCCCTGGTGTGCCTGCGGGTGGTGACCGGTCGCGGAGCGGACGCCGACGACGCGGCCACCCGCCGGGTGCTGGAGCGGATCAACGCCTCGGGACGTGCGCTGGTCACCCACACCGTCGTCGGCGGGCGGTACGTGCTGCGGGTGGCGATCGGGTCGGTGGGCACCGGGGCCGAGCACGTCGAGCAGTTGTGGGAGCTGCTGCGGACGGAGTCGGCGGCGGCCCGCGGCTGACCCCACCGGCCGGGTCAGGCGTCCGACGCCTCCGGCACCGACACGTCCTGCACCGGCGCGCCGGTCGGGATCCGGTGGCGCAGCAGGACCCGCGACCCGCGGCCGTCGTAGTGGATGAGCACGGCCTCGGACATGGAGCTCATCAGCGGGATCCCCCGGCCGCCCTCGCGGGGCCGCTCGGTCGGCGGGCGCCAGTTCCCGTGGTCGACGACCTCGATGCTCAGCGTGCCCGGCTCGGTCCACAGGGTCAGCTCGACGACCCCGGACTCCTCGGGCCCGTAGGCGTGCCGCACGGCGTTCGCCGCGGCCTCGTCCACGGCCAGCACGACGTCCGCGGTCTCGGTCTCGGTCAGCGACAGCGGTGCGAGCCAGCCGGCCAGCTCACGGCGGATCAGCACGAGCTGCTCCGGGTCCGCGGGCCAGCTGCGGTGCACGAACTCGACGTGCGCGGGGGCGTCCTGGTCCAGGTTCTGGTCCATGATCGGGGATTGCACCGGACCCGGGGCCGGCAAACGCCGCTCACCGCAGCGGGGACGACGCTCGACGTTCGTCGCTTGCCGGACACGCACGGACACGCTCGGTTTCCGTGTGGGCCCCGCACTCGCGAACCGCGATCGACCGCGCCGACCTGCAGTGCGATGATCCGCGCATGCAGAGCTTCCGCCTCAACGGGTCCCGGGTGCTCGAGGTCGAGCTGCACGGCAAGGAGGTGCGCGCGGCGACCGGGTCGATGGTCGCCTACACCGGCGACGTCACGTTCAAGAGCGCCGGGATGGGCGGCGGCGACGGGTTCCGGGCCGCGCTCAAGCGCCGGGCCACCAGCGAGTCGGTCGACCTGATGCGCTGCTCGGGCCAGGGCACGGTGTGGTTCGCCCAGGACGCGATGGAGATCGTCGTGATCGAGCTGACCGGGGACACCCTCAAGGTCGAGTCCGAGCAGCTGCTCGCCCTCGCCGACGGGCTGCGGACCGACGTGGCCTTCGCCGGGCTGCGCGGCGCCTCGTCCGGGCAGGGCCTGTTCACCACCACCGTCACCGGGACCGGCCCGGTGGCGCTGCTGTCCTCCGGTGGGCCGCCGATCGCGCTGGAGGTGAGCCCGCAGTACCCGCTGGTGGTCGACCCGGACGCGTTCGTGGCCAGCCGGGGCCAGCTCAACCAGACGTTCGTGACCGACGTGTCCTGGCGCAACCTGGTCGGGGAGAGCTCCGGCGAGGCGTTCTCGCTGCGGTTCGACGGGCAGGGCGTGGTCTACATCCAGCCCGAGGAGCGCTGAGCGTGGGTTTCCAGCAGATCAACCCCAAGGTCGTCGCGGCAGAGGTCGCCCCGGGCCGGGAGGTGCTGGCCCGCCGCGGGGCGATGCTGGCCTACACCGGCGACGTCGGCTTCGCACCGGTGCACGCCGGTCCGGGCGGGCTCGGCGGGATGGCCGGCCGGATGATGGCCGGCGAGCAGGTGAAGATGATGGCCGCCGAGGGCACCGGCACCGTGTACTACGGCTTCAAGGGCCTGTACGTGACGATCATCGAGATGGACGGCTCCGGGCCGCTGTCGGTGGAGGCCGACCGGCTGGTCGCCCACGACGCCGCCCTGCAGTCCACGGTGGTCTTCCTGGGCCAGCAGGGCGGGCTGCGCGGCGCGGTCCGCGGGGCGGTCAGCGGGCAGGGCCTGTTCACCACCCAGCTGCACGGCTACGGCACCGTCGCGGTGCTCTCCCACGGCGGCACCATCGCGCTGCCGGTCCGGCCCGGGGTGCCCACCACCGTCGACCCGCAGGCCTACGTCGCCCACGTCGGCCAGGTCCAGGCCGACGTGTCGCTCAACGCGAGCTGGCGCGACGCGGTCGGGAAGGGCTCGGGCGAGGCCGTCCAGCTGAAGATGTCCGGCACCGGCACGGTCTACGTGCAGGCCTCCGAGCAGAAGATCTGAGGACCCCGTGAGCACACCGCCGACCCCGCTGAACCCGGACACGCTGCCCGACAACGACAACGTTCCGGGCAACCACTACGCCTACTGCCGCCGGCTCGACGGCCAGCTGTTCATGCAGACCGGGCGGATGATCGCCTACTACCCGGCGCCGCGCGGGCCGGGCATCCGGTTCGAGCCGCTCACCGCGGGCAGCGTCGCCGGCTTCGTCGCCCAGCGCTTCTCCGCCCCGCTCTACACCGGCGACTGGGTGGTCGCCACCGGCGCCGGGCACCTGCTGCTCGGCGACCGCGGCTACGACATCAACTCCTACAACCTGGAGCAGGGCAACCTCACCCTGCGCGCGGCCAACCTGCTGGCCTTCGACGCCACCCTGGAGCTCAAGCAGTCCATCGTGCCCGGCTTCCTCACCCTGATCGGCGACGGCACGTTCCTGGCGTCCAGCTCCGGACCGGTGATCTTCGCCGAGCCGCCGATCCGGGTCGACCCGCAGGCGCTGGTGGGCTGGGCGGACTGCCCGTCCCCCTCGCACCACTACGACGCCCGCTGGATGACCGGGTTCCTCGGCGCCGGCGCCGGGATGCTCGGGACGACCTCCGGCGAGGAGCGCCAGTTCGACTTCACCGGCGCCGGGACCGTGCTGCTGCAGTCCAGCGAGCGGGTGATGCACGACCCGGCCGTGGTGCGGCAGATGGAGTCGCAGGTCGGGGCGCTCGGCGTGGCCGGGCTGACCCGGCTGCAGTCGGTGATCCAGTCCCGGCTGAGCCAGGAGCAGCGCTGACCGCGCACCGGCGCGGCCGGGCCGCGCAGGGCCCGGCCGGCCAGGCGAAGCCGGGCCGGCCGGGTGTCTGTGCCACCCGTCGGCGAACACGGTGTCCCCGTCCAGCGCGACGTCGGCCGGGTTGACCACGCCGCGACGCCCTCGGCGGTGCCGCTGAGCGAGCCGGAGCTCGACCGGATGTCCGAGCGCACCACGCCGCTCCCGGTGAGCACGTCGGGGCCGTTCGACCCCGGGTGGAACACCCGCCGGGCTCCGGGCGTTGGTGCTCACGGTGCTCGACACAGGGAGGCACACGATGACCACCGAGACCGCGATCCTGGCCGGCGGCTGCTTCTGGGGTGCGCAGGATCTGCTGCGCAGGCGCCCCGGGGTGATCTCGACCCGGGTCGGCTACTCCGGCGGGGACACCCCGAACGCGACCTACCGCAACCACGGCGACCACGCCGAGGCGGTGGAGATCGTCTTCGACCCCGAGGTGATCTCCTTCCGGGAGCTGCTGGAGTTCTTCTTCCAGATCCACGACCCCTCGACCCGCGACCGGCAGGGCAACGACGTGGGCCGCAGCTACCGCTCGGCGATCTTCTACACCAGCGACGAGCAGCAGCGCGTCGCGCTGGACACCATCGCCGACGTCGACGCCTCGGGGCTGTGGCCGGGCCGGGTCGTCACCGACGTGGTCGCGGCCGGGCCGTTCTGGGAGGCCGAGGAGGAGCACCAGGACTACCTGCAGAAGTACCCCTACGGGTACACCTGCCACTACGTCCGCCCGGGCTGGGTGCTGCCGCGCCGGCAGGCCGAGTCCACCCGGTAACCGCACGGATCACCGGCGCATCGGCCGTCCCGTCCCCGGGGCGGCGGTCTGCTGTGCGCGGTCGGTCGGCGCGCGTCGGCCGGGGGTGACGGGGGACTCCTCTAGGGTCGGGGCGTGCCCGACAGCGACCCCGACACCGGGACCGAAGGCGCCGACGACACCCCTGGCGACACCCCTGGCGACACCGCCGACGACAGCACCGACGACACCGTCGACGAGGGCCGCGACCCGAGCGACGAGGAGGCCGGTGACGGCGAGCTGGACGCGGTGGCCGACGAGCTGTACTCGGTCCGGCCCGACGAGTTCGTGCCCCGTCGCGACGAGGCCGTGGCCCGCGCCCGGGAGGCCGGCGACCGGGAGCTGGCCCGGGCGATCGGTCGGTTGCGCCGGCCCACCCGGGCGGCGTGGCTGGCCAACCTGCTGGCCCGGGAGCGTCCCGACCAGCTCGAGGGGCTGCTCGGGCTGGCCGCCGGCCTGGCCGACGCGCAGCGCACGCTGGACGGATCGGCGCTGCGGCAGCTGTCCAGCCAGCGCCACCGGCTGGTGGCCGCGGTCGCCCAGGAGGCGGCCCGACTGGCCCGGGCCGAGCACGAACCGGTCGGCGACGGGTTGCTGCGCGACCTGCAGGGGATCCTGGAAGCCGCGCTGGCCGACCCGGCGATCGCCGACGAGGTGCGCGGCGGACGGCTGACCCGCACGGTGTCCTACGCCGGCTTCGGCCCGGCCACCAGCCCGGGTGCCTCCCCGTCCCCGGCCCGCCCGCGGCCCCCGCGGCCGGCACCCGCCCCGGAGCCCGCGCCCCCTCCCGAGCCGGACGGCGACGCCGCGGAGCGGGAGCGGCAGGAGGCCGAGCAGCGGGCCGAGCGCGAGCGCCGCGGGCAGGCGCTGGCCGACGCCGAGACGGCCGAGGCCGCGGCCCGGGACCGGCAGTTCGCCGCCGAGGGGGCCCGGGACGACGCGGTCGCCGCCCGCGACGACGCCCGCGACCGGGTGGCCCGCCTCGCCGCCGAGCTGGAGGCCGCCCGGGAGGCCGAGCGGGCCGCCGCCGACACCGCCCGCACCGCGGAGACCGAGGCCCGCGCCGCGGCCCGGGAGGCCGGGGCGGCCGCGTCCCGCAGCACCCGGGCGAGGGCGGCGCTCGAGGAACTCTGACCGGCGAGAGGCCGCTCACAACCACGGGTGCGCCGGGCCGGGACGGGCAACCCCCGGGTATGGCATTCACCCTGACTCCGGAGACCGTGGCCACCGACACGATCATCGCCCAGCTCCGGGCCATCGAGCAGCTGACCCGGACCGAGGCCCAGACCGCCCGGATCCGCGTCCTGCAGGCCCGCACCGACGACGTGCGCGCGGAGCTGCGGGAGAACGCGGCGAACGCCGACCGCCGGGTCGCCCGCATCGTCGCCCAGCTGCGCGCCCTGGACGCCGCCCCGGACGTGATCACCCCCGCCATCACCCGCGTCCTCGGGCTGGTGAAGAGCACCCTCGAGCAGGCCCAGCCGGTCGAGGAGGCGCTGCTGACCGACCTCACCCTGGAGCACCAGCTCCTCGACCGCGCCCGCTTCGTCCGGGTGCTCGCCCAGCGCGCCCAGCTGCCCGCCGTCGAGGACCTGGCCGATCTGCTGGTCACCGCGCACACCGAGACCGTCGAGTGGCTGACCACGGTGCTGGCCGAGGAGGGCCTCGGCGGCCCGGCCGCGCTGGCCCCGACCCCGTTCCAGCGGGTCGCCGGCGGCCTGGCCCAGGCGGTCACGCTGCCCACCCGATTCGCCGTGCAGGGTGTCAACCGCGCGGTGGACGGCCTGGTCCGGGCCGGCGAGCAGGCCCGCGGGACGGTCGACTCGGTCACCGGCTCGGTGGTCGGCACCGTCACCAAGGTCGGCGCCGGCGGCTACGAGGTGGTCACCGCCGGGCGCGACGCCGCCCTGCAGCGCGCCGAGCGGGTCGCCGACCGCGACGGCGCCGGGCAGGTCGCCGACGCCGTCCGCGCCACCCGCACCGAGCTGGGCAGCCTGACCGCGGCCGAGCTGCCGATCGAGGGCTACGACGAGCTGGCTGCCACCGCGGCCAGCGCCAAGATCCGCGAGCTGACCGACCCCGACGAGGTGGCCGCGGTGCTGGCCTACGAGGAGAAGCACAAGAACCGCGCCGGCGTGGTGTCGACCGGGCGCACCCGCTTCGCCACCCTCGCCCGCGAGGCCGTCGACAGCTGAGCCGTCGGCACTTCTGCTCCGCCCGAGCGGCGCACCGTTTCCGGTGCGCCGCTCGTCGGTCGGTGGCCGGTGATCATCGGTTGCGGTGGACCGGCCGATCCACCGCAGACCGCGATCATCCGGCCGGGCGGGGACCGGAGGTGAGCTCCCCGATCGCCCGGACGGCGTGCACGGCGGCGCGGCGGATCTCCCGGGGCAGCGCCCGGCCGTTCTCCAGCTCGGTCGCGGCGGCGTGCAGCGAGTGCGCCAGCGCGGCCTGCACGGGCCGGGGCACCTCGGCCAGATCGCCCACCCGTTCGGCGGCGGTCCGCATCGCCCGCGCCTCCTGCGCCTCCCGGCCGCTGTACGGCCTGCCCTGCGCCATGGGTCCTCCCCGCCTCAATCCGTCCGGTCCCGGTCGCGGGGGAAGCGCGCCGTGCGCCTGGCAGCCTAGGCGCCCATCTGACCCCTGACCAGCGGCGATGCCGTACCCGATCGGCTACTCCCGGCGCCGGTGCGGCTGCCCGGCGATCTGCCCGACCTGCCGGTGCGCGGCGCGCTGGGCGAGGTGACCGGCGCGCTGGCCGCGCACGGTGCCGCGGTGCTCATCGCCCCGCCGGGCACCGGCAAGACCACGCTGGTCCCGCTGGCCCTCGCCGCGGCGGCCGGGGACGGTGGCGGCCGGATCGTGGTCGCCGAGCCGCGACGGCTGGCCACCCGGGCCGCGGCCGCCCGGATGTCGGCGCTGCTCGGCGAACCGGTCGGCGGCACCGTCGGCTACGCGGTGCGGGGCGAGTCCCGCACGTCCGCGCGAACCCGGGTGGAGGTGGTGACCTCGGGGCTGCTGCTGCGCCGGCTCATCGCCGACCCGGAGCTGCCCGGGGTGGGCACCGTCGTGCTGGACGAGTGCCACGAGCGGCACCTCGACGCCGACCTGCTGCTGGCCCTGCTGCTGGACGCCCGCGCGGGCCTGCGCCCGGAGCTGCGGTTGCTGGCCACCTCGGCCACCGTGGCCGGGGAGCAGCTCGCCGGGCTGCTCGGCGGCGGGCCGGCGGCCCCGGTGCTGCGGGTCGAGGCGGTCGCGTACCCGTTGACGGTGCGGCACCTGCCCCCGGCGCGGGGCGAGCAGGTGCCGGCCTGCGTGGCCAGGGCGGCGCGGGCGGCGCTCACCGACGGCGACGGGGACGTGCTGGCGTTCCTGCCCGGGGTGCCCGAGATCCGGCGCACCGCGGCCGCGCTGGCCGGGGTCGACGCCGAGGTCCGGGCCCTGCACGGCCGGCTGCCCGCCGCCGAGCAGGACGCCGCCCTGGTCCCCGGTCCGCGCCGGCGCATCGTGCTGGCCACCGCGGTCGCCGAGTCCAGCCTCACCGTGCCCGGGGTCCGCGCGGTCGTCGACGCCGGGCTGGCCCGGGTGCCGCGCACCGACCACCGGCGGGGGCTGGCCGGGCTGGTGACCGTGCGGGTGTCCGCCGCGGTGGCCGCGCAGCGGGCCGGCCGGGCGGGCCGCGAGGCCGCCGGCCGGGTGTACCGGTGCTGGCCGGAAGGTGAGCTGCTGCCCCGGTACCCGGAGCCGGAGATCCGCACCGCCGACCTGACCCGGCTGGCGCTGGACCTGGCCTGCTGGGGCACCCCGGACGGCAGCGCGCTGGACTGGTGGGACGCGCCGCCACCCGGTCCGCTGGCCGCCGGGCGGGGCGTGCTGCACGCGCTCGGGGCCCTGGACGGTGACCGGGTGACCGACCGGGGCCGCCGGATGGCCCGGCTGGGCCTGCACCCGAGGCTGGCCCGGGCGCTGCTGGACGGGGCGGCGGCGATCGGGCCGCGGGCCGCCGCGGAGGTGGTCGCCCTGCTCGACGACGACACCCTGGCCGCCGGCACCGAGGTGGACGTGGAGCTGGCCCGGCTGCGCGGGGGCGCCCC
>DASQMQ010000453.1:0-2310 GCA_035645455.1 Pseudonocardia sp. | reverse complement strand
GCGGCCGGGCTGGGCCTGGCCGGGATCGGCACCGTGCACGTCCGGGCGGGTGGCCCGGTGATGGCCGCCGATCTCGGTACCGGCCTGGTCGACGCCGACCGCGGACGGCCGCGCGAGGAGGCCGCGGCGACCGCGGTCGCGGCGCTCGCACCGGACGTGCTCACCGGGCCGCCGCCGGCCCGGCTGGCCGCCGACCTCGTCGTGCTGGCCGACGCGCTGGTGCCCGAGCCCGAGCAGGTCGCGGCCCTGCACGCGGCCCGCACCGCGCACCTGGTCGTCCGGTTGCGGGACGGGACGGGCGTGGTCGGACCGCTGGTGCTGCCCCGGCGCACGGCGTGCCTGCGCTGCCTGGACCTGCACCGCAACGACCACGACCCGGCCTGGCCACGGGTGGCGGCGCAGCTGATCGGTCGGCCCGGGCGGGCCGACCCGGCGTGCGTCACGGCCACGGCCGCGCTGGCCACCGCGCAGGCCCTGACCGCGCTCGACGGCATCAGCGGCGGAGCACAGGCCCCGGCGGTCCTGGACGCCACGCTCGAACTCGACGTCGCGGCCGGGACGCTGGTGCGCCGCGACTGGACCCCGCATCCGGACTGCGGTTGCGGTGTCACGGCCCCGCCCGAGACCCAGCGTGGGATGGCCCACGGCTGAGCAACATGCGCGCAACGGTCCGGTCGGGAGACAATCATGGCAACCGACACGCCGAGCCACGACAGCCACGAGCGCAGGCGAGGAGCCGACTTGACCGACATTCCCCGGCGCACAGCGGCCCGGACCGCGAAGCTCGCCAGCCTTCCGCTCGGGATGGCCGGCCGAGCGGCCGCGGGCTGGGGCCGCCGGTTGGCCGGTGGCGACGGCGAGCAGATCTCGGCCCAGCTGATGGCCCGCAGCGCCGAGCAGCTGTTCGCGGTCCTCGGCGAGCTCAAGGGCGGGGCCATGAAGTTCGGGCAGGCGCTGAGCGTGTTCGAGGCCGCCATCCCCGAGGAGTACGCCGCTCCGTTCCGCGAATCGCTGGTCAAGCTGCAGACCGCGGCGCCGCCGATGCCGACCGCCGAGGTGCGCCGGATGCTGACCGAGCAGTTCGGCAGCGGGTGGCGCGAGCGCTTCGCCGAGTTCGACGAGATGCCGGCCGCGGCGGCCAGCATCGGGCAGGTCCACCGCGCGGTCTGGCACGACGGCCGGGACGTCGCGGTCAAGGTGCAGTACCCGGGCGCGGAGGAAGCGCTGCGCTCGGACCTGCGTCAGCTCTCCCGGATGACCCGGCTGATGCAGCCGCTCGCACCGGGCCTGGAGCTCAAGCCGTTGATCACCGAGCTGCGCGACCGGATGGAGGAGGAGCTCGACTACCGCGACGAGGCCGCCAACCAGCGCGTGTTCGCCGAGGCCTTCGACGGCGACGACCTGGTGAAGGTGCCCCGGGTGGTGGCCTCGGCGCCGAAGGCGATGGTCAGCGAGTGGGTCAGCGGGCGGAAGCTGTCCGACGTGATCCGGTCCGGCACCCAGGCGGAGCGCGACGCGGCGGCGGCGCTGCTGGCCGAGTTCCTCTACTCCAGCCCGGGCCGGGTCGGGCTGCTGCACGCCGACCCGCACCCGGGGAACTTCCAGATCATGCCGGACGGCCGGCTGCTGGTCCTGGACTACGGCGCGGTCGCCCGGCTGCCCGACGGGCTGCCCCGGCCGCTGTCGTTGATGGTGCGGCTGGCCCTGCAGGACCGCCCGGCCGGCCTGCTGGACCTGCTCCGCAACGAGGGCTTCGTGCTGCCCGGCGCCGACCTCGGTGCCGAGGAGGTGCTGGCCTACCTGTCGCCGTTCACCGAGCCGCTGCGCGCCGAGTCGTTCCGGTTCGACCGGTCCTGGCTGCAGAAGCAGGCCGAGCGGATGGGCGACCTGCGCAGCCCGCAGTTCCGCACCGGCCGCGAGCTGAACCTCCCGCCGCAGTACCTGCTGATCCACCGGGTGACGATGGGCACCCTCGGGGTGCTCTGCCAGCTCGACGCGGACGTGGCCATCCGCGCGATCGTGCGGCGCTGGCAGCCGTGGATCTTCGGGGAGGACAGCGGGTCGACCGGCCGGATCAGCTGACCGTGCAGCCGGGCCGCGGACGTGGGGTGACCCACCCGCCGGCCGGGCGGGCCGGAAGGCGTCGGCCGGCGGGGCCGGCCGGCGGGTGGGTACGCCGACGGCGCCCCGGTCGGTAGCGGACCGGGGACCGTCGGGCGGCGCTCAGACGGCGCCGCGGAGACCGCCCGACGCGACGAGTACGCCGCGGTCGAGCGGTGCCGCACCGGCAGCGGTGCGCGCGCGGGCGGC
>DASQMQ010000452.1:0-4314 GCA_035645455.1 Pseudonocardia sp. | reverse complement strand
CCCCGCTGGGCCGCTGGAGCGCCGGGCCGCGGCCGGTTCCCCGGTCCCCGCCCGGGGCGGGGCCCGCGGGGTGCGGGGAAGCGTCGTCCAGGCCGGCCAGCCGCAGCATGTGGTCGGCCCACTGCGGGCGCGCGGCAGCATCGCGGTCGTCCGGGGCCGGGTCGCGGGCCGGTCCGGTGTCCGGTCGGGTGGGGCCCGTGGCGGCCGAGCCGACGGGGGCGAAGACCCCCGAGCCGGGGGACAGCGCAGGGCGGGGAGCCGTGCCGTCCGGTCGAGCCGGTCCCGCGGCCCCGGAGGCCCCGTTGCGCGGGACCGGGCTCCCGGACACGGCTCCAGCAGCTCCGTCCCGCGGAGCCGAGCTCCCGGACGCTGCACCGCCGGTCACGGCACCGGCGACGCCGTCGTTCTGGCCGCCGGAGCCGTCGGAGCCGTCGGAGCCGCCGGAGCCGTCGGCGTCCGCGGCCACCGCAGCGGTCCCCGGCGACCAGGACGCCTTGCCGTCCCCGGCTTCCGCGGGCAGCTGCAGCGGCAGCACCGTCCGCACCGGGAAGGGCGAGCGCCCCCGCACCACCACGGTCCCCCGCAGCACCCGCCGCAGTTCCTCGCCCAGGGCGGCGGCCGTCGCGGTGGGGCCGGTGGCGACGCCGTAGAGCATCCAGCGGGGACCGTCGACCCCGACGAACAGCGACGCGGCCGCGCCGGTGGTGGCGTGCAGTTCGCGGCCCCAGTCCCCCGGGAAGGACCGGACCCGCGCGCCGGCCTCGCGCAGCGACGCGTCGATCTCCTTGGCCAGGTCCGGCCAGAGCGTGTCCGACTTGGGCGCGGCCAGCGCGCTCACCGACAGCCGACCCTCGGGCAGCGCGATGTGCACCGCCTGCGGCGGGCCCTCCGGCGCGGCCGGATCGGTGGTGATCGTGCCGCGCTCGGGCACCGGCACCCGCACGGCGCCGAAGTCGACCACGCCCACCGACTGCGGGGGGTGCTCGCCGGTGTCGCCGTCGTAGGGGCCCTGGGTGGAGCGCCTGCGCTTCTTGTCCTTGCGCGGCGGTCGGGGACTCTCCGGAGCCCGCTGCTCCACGGCGATGCCGCCGAGCGCGAAGGTGCCGGTGCGGTGCTGCCCCACTACGACGCACCTCCCGGTCCACCGGCGGCCGGCACCGCGACGCCGGATCGGGGGTCACCGGACGGGCGCAGGCGGGCGTGCCCGCCGGTCGAGCCGTGGCCGCCGGTCCCGCGTTCGGACGGCGGCAGCTCGTCGACCTCGACGAACCGCACCTGGGCGACCCGCTGCACGACCAGCTGGGCGATCCGGTCGCCGCGGTGCAGCCGCACCGGCTCGCGCGGATCGTGGTTGATCAGGCAGACCCGGATCTCGCCGCGGTAGCCGGCGTCCACCGTCCCCGGCGCGTTGACGATCGACAGCCCGGCCCGCGCGGCCAGCCCGGACCGGGGGTGCACGAAGCCGGCCCAGCCCACCGGCAGCGCGATGGCCACCCCGGTCCCGACCAGCGCCCGCTCCCCCGGTTCCAGCACGACGTCGGTCGCGCAGTGCAGGTCCACCCCGGCGTCCCCGGGCCGGGCGTGGGCGGGCACCGGCAGGTCCGGGTCCAGTCGGGACAGCAGCACGTCCACGCCGTCCGCGGCCGCGGTGAGCGGCGCGGCGGACGGCGCGGAGCGGGGAGCGTCCACGGGGCCGGGCACGACGGGCGACGCTACCCTGATGCATCGTGGGTCAGCATCCTTCGACAGGCCGGGCTGCGGCGACCAGCGGCCCGGCGTTCGACGAGCGGTTGTCCGTGCCGCTGTGGTGGTACCTGCCGGCGATCGGGGTGGCCGCGCTGCTCGGCGCGGAGATCCACATGGGCTACCCGGGGCTGCGCGCCTGGATCGGCTACGCGGTCGTCGTCCCGCTGGTGGTGCTGGTGCTGTTCCGGCTGGGCCGGACCCGGATCCGGGTGGGCGACGGCGTGCTGCGGCTCGGCGACGCCACGCTGCCGCTGGACCGGGTGGGACGGGTCGACGTGGTCCCGCGGGAGCGCAAGCAGGCCGCCCTGGGTCCGGAGCTGGATCCCACGGCGCACCTGGTGCACCGGCCGTGGATCGGCGCCCTGGTCCGGGTCGAGGTGCGGCCCGGCGCGGACGCCGGGTCCGACGACCCCGGTGATCCGGGTCGCGCGCCGTACTGGATCTTCAGCGTGCGGGCACCGGATGCGCTGCTGGCCGCGCTGCACCGGTGAGGGCGGGCGGGTCCAGCAGCGCGGTGCGGCCCGGTGTCCCGGGCCTCACGGTCAGGCCGCGCAGTCGCGGCAGATGTACTGCGATCCGTGGGTCTCGGCCAGCCTGCTGCGGTGGTGCACCAGGAAGCAGCTGGCACAGGTGAACTCGTCGGCCTGCTTGGGCAGCACCCTCACCGTGAGTTCCTCGCCGGACAGGTCGGCGCCGGGCAGCTCGAAGCTCTCCGCGGTGTCCGACTCGTCGACGTCGACGACGGCCGACTGCGCTTCGTTGCGACGAGCCTTGAGCTCGTCGAGCGAATCCTCGGCCATGTCGTCGGTCTCGTTGCGCCTGGGCGCGTCGTAGTCGGTCGCCATCGTTCCCACCCTCTAACACACAAAGTCGTCGTCGTGCGGCTGGACAACGTCACAGCGCCGGGCTTTGTGCCCGGCATCCGGGTGACGCCGGTCTCAGCCGGATCCGGGGCGACAGCCGGCGCGGGATCGGTCTGGATCGATACCGACGGACGCCGGGACATGCGGATGTCCTGCCCCCGGGGCGCAGAGGGTAGCTCACATCCCGGCGCCGCGCCCGGCACCCCGGCCCGGAGCCCGGGCCAGGTCCCCCGACGGTGTCCCGGCCACCGGTTAGGGTGCCGCGCGTGGGTGTCTCTCCCGACGACGTGGCCGCTGCCGTCGCACCGCCCGGTGCCGACCCGCCCGGTGGAGCACTGCCCGGTGCCGACCCGGCGGCGGTCGGGCCGTGGCTCGCCGACCGGCTGGGCGACCCGCGCTGGCGCGCCTGCACGATGGCCCCGATCGGCGCCGGCCGGTCCAACCTCACCTACCGGGTGGACAGCGCGGCCGGGGCGGTGGTGCTGCGCCGACCGCCGGTGGGCGAGGTGGCCGCCACCGCCCACGACATGGGCCGCGAGCAGCGGATCATCTCGGCGCTGGCCGGCACCGACGTGCCGGTGCCGGCGGTGCTGGCCGCCTCGCCGGGCGGGCCGCCGGTGGACGCGCCGTGCTTCGTCATGGAACTGGTGGACGGCGTGGTCCCGCTGCACTCGCTGCCCGACGGCTGGGCGACGACGGAGGCCGAACGGGCCCGGCTGAGCACGGCCCTGGTCGACGTGCTGGTGCGGCTGCACGCGGTCGACCCGGCGGCGGTGGGGCTCGCGGACTTCGGCCGCCCGGAGGGCTTCATGGCCCGCCAGGTGCGGCGCTGGGTCACCCAGTGGGAGCACGCGAAGGACGCCTCCGACGACGACGTCGCCGATGACCTGAGCGCGCTGGCCGAGGCGCTGGCCGCGGCCGTGCCGACCACCCAGCGGCACACGATCGTGCACGGCGACTACCGCATCGACAACTGCATCTTCGACGCCGCCGACCCCGGCCGCATCCGCGCCGTGCTGGACTGGGAGATGTCCACGCTGGGCGACCCGCTGGCCGACCTCGGGCTGCTGCTCGTCTACTGGCGCGAGGCCGACGACTCGCCGGTCTGGCGCAGCGCGCGGCGCATCCCCGGCCCGACCGCGCTGCCCGGGTTCCTGCGCCGCTCGGAGATCGCCGGCAGCTACGCCGGCGCGACCGGGCTGGACCTGGCCCCGCTGCCCTGGTACGTCGCGTTCGGGGCGTTCAAACTGGCCGTGGTGCTGGCCGGCATCGTGGCCCGGGTGCGGGCCGGGATGGTGCCGGCGGACAAGGCCGCCGGGCTGGAGGGCAGCGTGCCACCGCTGGTCGCGCTGGGCCGGCACGTGCTCGACGAGGGGCTGGAGCAGTGAACGACCGGATGAGCGGATCGACCGGGACCGCGGCGGGCGCCGCCGCGGCGACCCGCGCCGCGGCCTCGCGCACCGTGGCCGCGATGAGCCCGCGCAGCCCGCGCGTGCGCCCCTACCAGCGCCGCCGCCGCGGACCGGTGGTGCTCGTCGTCACGGTGCTCGCGGTGCTCGCCGCGGCCACCTGGGCCACGGTGCTGACCACCGCCTCGGACGGGCTGAGCGGGGCGTCCTGCCCGCCGCCGACGGCCGGGCCGCCGGCCGGCGAGACCGTGGACCGCGACGCGCTCTACGCCGTCCCGCCTGCCCCGCAGGCCGCG
>DASQMQ010000451.1:0-2552 GCA_035645455.1 Pseudonocardia sp. | reverse complement strand
ATGGCGCCCGACGGGCTGCGCGACGCCCGCCCGGCTGCCACGGCGACCAGCTGAGGGCCACGGCAGCGACCGCGCCGCGAGGGATCGGGCGGGCGCGTGATGATCGCTGGTTGCGGTGGATCCGCCGCACCAGCGCGGCCGGATCGCCGCAACCGGTGATCAGGCGGGCAGCTGCCCGGCGCGCCGGGCCCGGCGCTCGAACCACAGCGTGGCCAGCGGGGGGATGCTGCAGAGCAGGGCGAGCACCAGGGTGCCGGGGCGCCAGCGCAGCGTCCGGGCGGCGATGACCGTCACCACCAGGTACGCGACGAACAGCGCGCCGTGGATCGGGCCGAAGATCTGCACGCCGATCTCGGTGCCGACCACCACGTACTTGAAGAACATGCCGACCAGCAGCCCGACCCACGAGCAGGCCTCGCCGATCGCGACCGCGCGGTACAGCTGTCCGGCGCGGGTCGGGGCGGATGCGGTCCGGGTGGTCATCGGCGGGCTCCACGGTCGGGCGGGTGGTTCGGGACCACTCTGCCGGATCGTCCGGGACGAACTTCTACCGGGTGTCGAACAACACGCCGGGTGACGTTCGTCGAACGAAGGATCGCCGGTGCTTGCGGCGGCCGAAGCGCTGTGGATGGCTGGGCGACGGGGTCGGCCGACGGGGGAGCGGGTGCGATGACGGCGGGGGTGACGCCCGGGCGGGCGGTGGGCGGGCTGCCGCGGACGGCGTGGCTGCCCGTCGGGGTCGTGCTGGTGGTGCAGGCCGTGGTGCTCACCGCGCTGTCCGGGCGCTACGGGTTCCACCGCGACGAGCTGTACTTCCTGGCCGCGGGGCGGCACCTGGCCTGGGGCTACGTCGACCAGCCCGCGCTCACCCCGGCGCTGGCCCGGCTGGCCGGCGACCTGTTCGGCGACAGCCCGGCCGGGCTGCGGGTGGTGGCCACGCTCTGCGGTCTCGGCACCGTCCTGCTCGCTGCACTGGCAGCCCGCGAACTCGGCGGCGGCCGCGCCGCGCAGGTGTTCACCGCGGCTGCCACCGCGCTGTCGACGGTCGTCCTGGTCGTCGCGCACATGCTCTCCACCACCACCGTCGACCTGGTGGTCTGGACGGCGTTCGCGGTGGTGATGCTGCGCCTCACCCGCACCGGCGACCCGCGGTGGTGGCTCGCCGCCGGGGCGGTGGCCGGTGTCGGGCTGCAGAACAAATGGCTGCTGCCGCTGCTGTGCGCGGGGTGGGCGGTCGCGCTGCTCGCCGTCGGGCCGCGGGCGGTGCTGCGCAGCGGTTGGCTGGTCGCGGGCCTCGGGGTGGCCGCGGTGCTGGCCGCGCCGGCGGTGGTCTGGCAGGCCACGAACGGCTGGCCGCTGCTCACCGTGGCCTCGGACATCAGCGGGTCCGACGGTGCCGAGAACCGGTTGCTGTTCGTGCCGCTGCAGCTGGTCTACCTGTCCCCGGTGCTGGTCCCGGTGCTGGTGGCGGGGGCGCTGCGGGTGTGGCGGGACCCTGGTCTGCGCTGGGCCCGGGCCGCGGTGCTGGTGTACCCGGTCGTCGCGGTGGCCGTGCTGGTGCTGGGTGGCAAGGCCTACTACGCGATCCCGCCGCTGCTGGTGCTGCTGGCCGCGGGCGCGCAGCCGGCGGTGGAGTGGCTGGCCCGCGGTACGCCCGGCAGGCGGCGGTCGGCGGCGGTGGCCGCCGTCATCGGCGTCACGATGTCGGTGCTCATCGGGCTGCCGGTGCTCCCGCCCGCGCAGCTCGGCCCGGTGCTGGCGATGAACAAGGAGGCCGGTGAGCAGGTGGGCTGGCCGGAGCTCGTGGACACCGTCGCGGTCGCCTGGCGGGTGGTGCCGCCCGCCGAGCGGGCCGGCACCGTCCTGTTCACCAGCAACTACGGCCAGGCCGGCGCGATCGACCGGTACGGCCCCGAGCGCGACCTGCCCGCGGCCCACTCCGGGCACATGTCCTACGCCGACTGGGGGCCGCCGCCGGACACCATGACCGGCTCGGTGCTGGTGGTCGGGGCGGCTGTCGCCCGGTTCGACGGCTGCTACCCGCTGGCCGTGCACCGCAGCCCCGACGGGCTGGACAACGAGGAGGACGGCACCGTGATCTCCCGCTGCCCGGCACCGGACCGCTGGTCGGCGGTCTGGCCGGAGCTGCGCCACGGCTACTGACCGGGTCGGTCAGCTCCTCCGCCAGCCGGCGCGGGTGCCGGGCGAAGGCCTCGGCGTCGGCAAGGGCGACCTGGGCTGGGCGAAGGCCCGCCGACGCCACGATCCGCATCAGCCCACCGGCGCGGGTGGTCAGCCCACCGCAGAGCGCGGCGTCGGCGGTGGCGGCCTCGACCGGGTCGGCGGCCTCCCGGACGTGCACGGCCTCGGGTCGGACGCTCTGGCCGCGACCGCGGCGCGGACGATCTCACTGATGGCCGACGGCACGCTCGACGACTTCCGCCGGGTGGTGCACCCGGCGGCGGTGAACCGGGAGGCGAGCAGTGAGCCGCCGGCCTGCCGGGGGCGCGGCCCGGACTCCTTCTGGGGGACCGCGCGCAGTGGCTGCGCGC
>DASQMQ010000450.1:0-5066 GCA_035645455.1 Pseudonocardia sp. | reverse complement strand
GTGCCCCGGTTTCGCCGACACCCCGCTGATCGCCGCGGCCAAGGACCGCTTCGCCGGCTTCCCGCTGCTGTCCGCGCAGGACGTCGCGGACGCCGTGCAGGGGATCCTCGAGCGCGGCGAGCCGGGGGAGTGCTGGTACGTGCAGCCCGGCCGCGAGCCAGGCCCCTACGGGTTCCGCGGGGTCCCCGGCCCGGCCGGCCACCAGCGCCCGCCGGACCGCGCCACCGACGACGTCTGACCCCGACGTTCGACGTCAGATCGTCGGTTCGGCCATCAGCTGGCCCGTGCGCTTGCGGCGCAGCCACACCTTGCGCACCCCACCGGGGTAGAGCCGCACCCGGGACAGCTCCCAGCCGCCGAACTCGGCCTGGATGGCCAGCCGCACCGCCGCCGTCATCCGGGGCACGTCCCCGGGCAGGTGCACCGGGCGGTACTCCCACCCGGCGTCGGGATTCCCGTCGCCGTCACCCGCGTCGACCGTGCCGGTCGGACCGCCTCGTGCCACCGGCTCACCTCCCACCCAGCTCGTCCCCGGAGTCGCCGGGCCGGGCCGCGCAGGCGCCGGCGTCGTCGATGAACTCCGGGTGAATCGGCCACCACCTTATGCCCGGCTCCGGCGGCCGACCAGGTGCTGCGCGCCGACGAGCGGCGCGGGCCTCAGAACGGCCGGCTGACGTCGTCCAGCGCGGCGCGGATCTCGGGCGGCAGCAGCAGCGGCTCGGTGGCCACCGACGCGGACAGCTGGGCCGCGTCCCTGGCTCCGACGACCGCGGCCGCGATCCCCGGCCGGTCCCGCACCCAGGCCAGCGCCACCGCCAGCGGCGAGGTGCCCAGCCCGTCGGCCGCGGTGAGCACGGCGTGCACGATCCGGGCCGAGCGCTCGTTGCGCCGCGCCTCGACGTAGGGGGCCAGCCGGGCCGAGGCGCCGCGGGAGTCGGCCGGGACGCCGCCGGAGTACTTGCCGGTCAGCACGCCGCGCCCGAGCGGCGCCCAGGCCAGCACCCCGACGCCGTGGAACCCGGCGGCCGGCAGCAGGTCCGCCTCCGCCTCCCGGGCCAGCAGTGAGTACTCCACCTGCGCCGACACCGGCACGCACACCGCCCCGACGGTGCGCGCCCGCTCGGCGGCGGTGGCCAGCTGCCAGCCGCGCGGCGCGACCAGCCCGGCGTAGCGGGCCCGCCCGGACAGCACCGCCACCTGCACCGCGGTCAGCGTCTCGTCCAGCGGCACCCGGCCGTCCGGGTCGGGGACGGCGGGCACCTGCCACAGGTCCAGGTGGCCGGTGCCGAGCTGGGCCAGGCTGGCGTCCAGCGCGGCGAGCAGCGCGCCGCGGGCCGGTTCGACGCCCGACGGCAGCGTCGTGCGGCCGGCGAGCACCAGCTCGTCGCGGGGGACGCCGGTGCCCATCGCCTCGCCGAGCACCGCCTGGGCGGCGCCGCCGGCGTAGGCGTCGCAGGTCTCGACCAGCGTGCCGCCGGCATCGGCGAACGTGGCCAGCTGTGCCGTCGCGGCCTCGAGGTCGGTGCCGTCGCCCCAGGTCAGAGTGCCCAGACCGAGCCGGGACACGGACAGTCCGCTGGAACCGACAGGTCGCCGCTGCACGGTGGGAGCCTAGGCCGAGCCGCCCGCGGAGGTCCCGGTACGGTCCGTCCGTGAGCTGGCTGGAAGTGATCGTTCTCGGCATCGTGCAGGGTCTGACGGAGTTCCTCCCGATCTCGTCGTCGGCCCACCTGCGGATCGTCTCCGCGGTGTTCTTCGGCGACGACGCGGGTGCGGCGTTCACCGCGGTCACCCAGCTGGGCACCGAGGCCGCGGTGCTCGTCTACTTCGCCAAGGACATCTGGCGCCTGCTCTCCACCTGGTTGCGCGGCTTCACCGACGCCGAGGTGCGGCGCACCGACGACTACCGGATCGCCTGGCTGGTGATCGTCGGCACCATCCCGATCGCGGTGCTCGGGGTGCTGTTCGAGGACGAGATCCAGACCGTGGCCCGCAACCTGTGGCTGATCGCGACCACGCTGATCGTGTTCGGGCTGCTGCTCGGGCTGGCCGAGCGGATCGGCCGCAAACGCATCGAGCTCAACCAGATCCGTCCCACCGACGGCGTCGTGCTCGGCTTCGCGCAGGCGATGGCGCTGATCCCCGGGGTGTCCCGGTCCGGCGGCACGATCACCGCCGGGCTGTTCCTGGGGATGACCCGCCCGGCCATCGTGCGCTACTCGTTCCTGCTGGCCATCCCGGCCGTGGTGGCCTCGGGCATCTTCCAGATCCCGGACGTGTTCGCCGGCGACGGGCCCAGCGGGCTGCAGATGACGGTGGCCACGGTGATCGCGTTCGTGATCGGCTACGCCGCGATCGCCTGGCTGCTGCGCTTCGTCGAGCACCACAGCGTCTACGTCTTCGTCTGGTACCGGGTGGCGCTGGGCATCGGGCTGCTCATCGCGCTCAGCACCGGGGCGCTCGCCGCCATCTGATCCGGTGCGCACGTAGGCTCGGCGTTCGTGCCCACCGTCATCCTGCTCCGCCACGGCCGCTCCTCGGCCAACGTGGCGGGTGTCCTCGCCGGTCGCAGCCCCGGCATCGAGCTCGACGAGACCGGGCGGGCGCAGGCGGAGAAGGTCATCGCGCGGCTCGACGGGGTGCCGCTGGCCGCGATCGTGCACTCGCCGCTGGACCGGTGCGCGCAGACCGTCGCGCCGCTGGCCGCGGCCCGCGAGCTGGCTCCGGTCGTCGAGCCCGACCTGGCCGAGGTCGACTACGGCTCGTGGACCGGATCGGAGCTGAAGTCGCTGACCAAGGAGCCGCTGTGGCGGGTGGTGCAGGCGCACCCGTCGGCCGCGGTGTTCCCGGCCGGCGAGGGGCTGGCCGCGATGCAGGCCCGCGTGGTCGCCGCGGTCCGCCGCCACGACGCCGCGGTCGCCGCCGAGCACGGCCCGAACGCGGTGTGGCTGGCCTGCAGCCACGGCGACCCGATCAAGTCGGTGCTGGCCGACGCGCTGGCCACGCACCTGGACAACTTCCAGCGGATCATGGTCGACACCTGCTCGATCAGCGTGATCAGCTACACCGAGACCCGGCCGTTCGTGGTCCGGGTCAACGACGTCGGCGGGGACGTGGCCGCGCTCATCCCACCGCCGCCCAAGAAGCGCCGCCGGGCGGCCAAGCCGCGCAGCTCGGACGCCGTTGTGGGCGGAACCACGTAGTAGGGACGCACGCGGCGTGCCGTCCGCGCCCGCGTGGCCTACTCTCGAAAGGGTCATGTCACGCGTCATCCACGTCTTCCGCCAGCCCGAGCGCTTCGTCGCCGGGACCGTCGGCGAGCCCGGCGACCGCTCCTTCTACCTGCAGGCGGTCGAGCAGGCCCGCACCATCAGCGTGCTGCTGGAGAAGCAGCAGGTCTCGGTGCTCGCCGAGCGCATGGCCGCCCTCCTGGAGGAGGTCGCCCGCCGGTTCGGCCCGGACGTCCCCGACGAACCCGCCGGTACCGACCTCGACCCGCTGGTCGTGCCGCTGGAAGAGGAGTTCCGGGTCGGCACCATGGGCCTGGGCTGGGACGCCGACTCCAAGTCGATCGTCGTCGAACTGCTCGCGGTGAGCGAGGAGGAGGTCGACGAGTCGGTCGTGCTCGACGACACCGAGGAGGGCCCGGACGCGCTGCGCGTGTTCCTGTCCCCCGAGCAGGCCCGCGAGTTCGCCGACCGGGCCGAGCGGGTCGTCTCCGCCGGGCGCCCGCCGTGCCCGCTGTGCGCCGAGCCGCTCGACCCGGACGGCCACATCTGCGTCCGACTCAACGGCTACCACCAGAGGTCCCCGGTCGGGGACTGACGCCGCACCGCGCCCCATGGATCCTCGCGACCCCGCCGTGCCCGGCGTCCTGCGGCGCGGTCGGCTGGAGATCACCGGCCGGCTGGTCGACGCCTCGAACGCGACCCTGTTCGGCACGGTCACCCTGGACGGGACCGCGCTGGAGTGCGTCTACAAGCCGGTGCGCGGGGAACGCCCGCTGTGGGACTTCCCGGACGGCACGTTGGCCGGCCGTGAGGTCGCCGCGTTCCTGATCTCCGAGGCGGCCGGGTTCCACGTGGTACCGCAGACCGTGCTCCGCGACGGTCCGTTCGGCCCGGGCATGGTGCAGGCCTGGGTGCAGACCTCCGAGCGCGAACTGGTCGACGTCTGCGAGCCGGCGGCGGTGCCGCCGGGTTGGCTGGGCGTGCTGCGGGCCCGTGGCGACCGCGGGGAGCCGGCCGTGCTGGTGCACGCCGACGTGCCGGAGCTGCAGGCCATGGCCGCGTTCGACGTCATCACCAACAACGCCGATCGCAAGGGCGGGCACGTGCTGGCCGGCACCGACGGCAACGTCTACGGCGTCGACCACGGGTTGTGCCTGCACATCGAGGACAAGCTGCGCACCGTGCTCTGGGGCTGGGTGGGCCGAGCGCTGCCCGAGCACGTCGTGGACGCGCTCAAGCGGTTGCGCACCGAACTCGACGGCACCCTGTCCGGCGTGCTCGGCGAGCACATCACCCGGCGGGAGATCCGGAAGCTGGGCCGGCGGGTCGACGCCCTGCTGGCCGACCCGTGCTATCCCGGCCCGAACGGGCGCGGCCCGGCGATCCCGTGGCCGGCCTTCTGAGTCGACCGGCGCCCCGCCGGGGTCAGCCCGCGGCCAGCAGCCCGATCCCGACCAGCGCGATCAGCGCGCCGAACCGTTGCGAGGGGGCCGGGCGCTCGCGCAGCAGCAGGAACGCCAGCACCACGGTGACCACCGGGTTGAGCGTCGCGATCACCGACACCACGCTGAGCAGGCCGATCCGGCTGGCCTCGCCGAACGCGAAGGTGCCCAGGGCCAGCAGCAGGCCGGGGACCAGCGTCCAGGCCCCGTCCCGGGGTCGCACCCGCACCGCCGCCCGCAGTGCGAGCACCCCGACCGCGGTGCAGGCCAGCAGGGCCATCCGGGACCAGAGCAGCGCCCCCGCCGATGACTCGGCGGCAGCCTCGGCGTAGGTGACCAGGAAGGTGCCGAACAGCAGGGCGGCCAGCAGCGCCCAGCCGATCCCGCGCGCGGG
>DASQMQ010000449.1:0-5585 GCA_035645455.1 Pseudonocardia sp. | reverse complement strand
AGCGCAGGATCCGGGTCCAGACCGCCGGGCGCGGGAGGTCGACGGCGGCGACCGTCGCCCCCCAGCGCAGCAGGGTCGGCAACGGGCCCATCTCGGCGCCGGCCCCGAGCACCGCGACGGTCCGGCCGGGCAGTGCCAGCCACTGCGGGTTGTCGATGACGGTCCCGACCGCCGCGACGGCCGAGGGCTCCAGGACGCCGTCGGCCGCCCACCGGTCGAGCTGGGCGCGCAGCGCGTCACCCGCCAGCTCGCGGCCCCGGTAGGGGATGGCGAGCTGCCCGGCCGGTTCTCCGGTCCCGTCCACCTCGACGGTGTCCAGCTGCCGGTCCGGGCGGTCGGTCAGCAGCGTGCGCGCCGGGGTCTCGGCGCCGTCGCGCACCACCGTCATCCGGTCGGTGATCGACGCCAGCCCCGCGCCGGCCATGGCCAGCCAGTCCTGCGGCTCGTCGAGACCGGCCTCGATCTGGCGGCGGAAGTGCCCGAGGTACTGGCTGCGCCAGGCCGTCTCCCGCTCGGCGGCCCGGGCCCCGGCCGGATCGACCGCGCGCAGGGCGTCGGCCAGGACGGCCTGCCCGACCGCGGTCGTGCTGCGCCGGCCCGACGCGTCGGCCGGGAAGGCGATCCCGTGCGGCTCGCTGCTCATCGCACCCCGTTCCGTCAGACCGCGAACCGCATCCGCTTCACCCCGTGGGTGAAGCTGGACAGCAGCATCTCCGGCTCGCCCACCGCCCGCACGCCCGGGAACCGGGAGAGCAGCTCGCGCAGCATCGTGGTGGCCTCCAGGCGGGCCAGGTTGGCGCCGAGGCAGTAGTGCGGGCCGGGTCCGCCGAAGCCGAGGTGCGGGTTGGGGGAGCGGGTGATGTCGAAGCGGTCCGGGTCGGTGAACACGGCCTCGTCCCGGTTGGCCGAGCAGTAGAACAGCAGCACCTTCTGCCCGGCCCGGACCGGGTGCCCGGCCAGGTCGCCGTCCCGGGTGGCGGTGCGCCGGAACTGGATCACCGGGCTGGCGTGCCGGACGACTTCCTCCACCGCCCCGTCGATCCGGCCGTCCAGGTCCCCGAGCAGCAGGTCGCGCTGGTCGGGGTGCGCGGTGAGCAGCCGCAGCGCGTGCGCGACGGTGGCCCGGGTGGTCTCGCTGCCGGCCAGCACCAGCAGCACGAACAGCGTCCCGACCTCGCGCGGGGTGAGCCGCTCGCCGTCGACGTCCGCGTGCACGAGGGTGCTGACCAGGTCGTCGCGGGGGTCGCGCAGGCGCTCGCGGCCGAGCCGGTCGACCAGCGTGACGAGCGCGTGCCCGGCCCGCATGATGCGCAGGCTGCCCGGCACGACGTGCTGCGGGCCGGGTGCGCCGTGGCGCAGCAGGTACTCCCGGCGGATGCCGGTGTACTCCGGATCGGTGAAGCCGACCAGGGTGTTGCCGTGCCGGGCGACCAGGGCGTGGTGGCTCTCCGGGATGCCGAGCAGGTCGCAGATCACCTCGACCGGCAGCCGCTGCGCGACCTGGGCCACGAAGTCGCCCGGCCCCCGCGCGGCGACGTCGTCGACGATCCGCACCGCCCGGGCCCGGATGCCGTCGGCGAGCCGGGCCAGCAGGCGGGGGGAGAACGCGCGCGCGACGACCTTGCGCATCCGGGCGTGCGGCGGCCCGTCCATGTTGATCATCGACCCGAGGTAGCGGGCCAGCCACGGCGGCACGTCGTACAGCGAGGCGGCGGTCGGGGCGTTGCCGAACAGGCCGGGGTCGCGGCTCGCCGCCACGACGTGCGCGTGCCGGACGACGGCCAGGAAGCCGTCGGCGCTGGGCGTGAACGGCATCCGGTTGCGGAACGGGATCCACTGCGGGGCGTCGAGCGCGCGGAGCTCGGCGAAGGCCGCGACCCGCTGCTCGTCCGGGCGCGCCCAGAACGCCAGGTGCCCGGGGTCGGCCTCGGCTGCGGAGGTGATCGACACGGCGGTCACGGCTCCGACGGCGACCGCGGTGCGGACTCGGGCGCGTCCGCTCCGGTCCGGACGAAGATGAAGCCCGCCACCGCCGCGATCGGGAACATGATCACGCCGTACACCGCGGCCGGCACCGCGAGCCGCTCGTTGCCGAGCACGCCCAGCGCCACCGCGATGGCGAGCGTGCTGTTGTGGATCCCGACCTCGAACGCCGAGGCGATCGCCTGCCGGCGCCCGACGCGCAGCAGTCGGGGCAGCAGGTAGCCGATGGCCAGGCTGCACACGCAGAACAGGGCGGTGACCAGCCCGATGTCGGCCAGGTAGGTGGTGATCGAGTCGCGCTCCGCGGCGATCGCGCCGGCGATCACGGCCACCAGCACCACCGCGGACAGCACCCGCACCGGGTTCTCGGCGCGCGCGGCGAACCCCGGCGCCACCCGCCGGACCACCATCCCGATCGCGACCGGGATCAGCACGACCGCGAACACCTGCGCCGTCTTGCCGAGCTCCAGCCCGACCGATCCGGCCGCGGCCGGCGGGTCGAACACCGCGACCGCCAGGTTGACCACCAGCGGCAGGGTCAGCACCGCCAGCACCGAGTTGATCGCGGTCAGGGTGATGTTGAGCGCCACGTCGCCCCGGAACAGGTGGCTGAACAGGTTGGCCGTGGTGCCGCCCGGGGAGGCGGCGAGCAGCATCATGCCCACCGCGAGCAGCGGGTCCAGCCCCAGCGCCGCGACGAGTCCGAGGCAGATGGCCGGCAGCAGCAGGACCTGCGCGGCCAGTGCGACGCCGACGGCCCGGGGCTGCCGGCTGGTGCGGCGGAAGTCCTCCACGGTGAGCGTCAGGCCCAGCCCGAACATGATCACTGCAAGGGCCGCGGGCAACCCCACGCTGGTCAGGACCGTGTCCATCGCGCTCCTCCGTCCGCCCGCGCCCCGACGGGCGAGTGGTCCGGATCCTGCCCGGTCGCCCGGTGCGGAGGGAAGAGCCGCACCCCGCTGCCGGCACTACCGGCTGGTCGCACCCCGGTGCGGCGCCGACAGCCGGGCGTGGAAGCGGTCGTGCTGGTCGCGCGCGTCGCGGTGGACCACGCCGCCGCAACCCGTGCACCGCCGGAGCTGTCGGACCAGGTCGGCAACGGTCAACACGGCGTCCCCGTCGATGGTCACGGCCTCGTAGGTCTGCCCGCCGTTGCGCGACGGCTGCGGTGGTACCGGCACCACGACGGTGGGCGGGGTGATCGCGGCGGTGTAGCCCGGCGGCAGGGGCGGGGCGACGGTGTAGCCGGGGGGTGGCAGGGGCGCCACGCGGTAGCCGGCGTCGCGGGCGGCGACGATCCACCGCCACGCCTCCTGCACGGCGCCGGCGCGGGCGGTCTCGCTCAGCCGGTCCCAGGGCAGCACGCCGGCCGGGTCGGCGCCGGCGTTGGCGTGGGCCCTGGCCAGGTCCTCGGCGGCCACCGCGTCGGCCGGGCCGGGGACCTGCTGCGGCGGGGCGGCGTGGTCGGGCGGCCCGGGACCGGTGCGGGCCCGGCGGACCGAGCCCAGCACCGGGCGGGCCCAGCGGTGGCCGAACGGGTTGCGCATCAGGTCACGCCTTCGCGGCCGGCCCGAGCGGGGCCGTCCGACGGCAGCCCGGCCCGGGTCGTCGGGTGCCGCACGGCGGCGGGAACCCAGAACTCGACCACGGCCATGCACCGAACGTAGACGGCACGCGGTGGCCGACGCTCGTCGGCCGAACCCGACCGCCGCGCCGATCACCGGCTGCCTACCCGGCCACGGGTGCCGTCCGGCCGGCCCCCCGCGGCCTCGCCCGCGGGGCCCGGCGGGCGGCCAGCAGGCCGGCGACCGCGGCCAGGGCGGCCGCCACCGCCCAGGCCGGCCGGGGGTCGAGGACGGCGGCGACGAGCAGGACCACCGAGGTGCCGATGGCCGTGCCGAGTTGGGCCGCGGTGTTGAGCACCCCCGCGGCCGTCGCCTTGATCGCCTCGTCGACCGCGGTGCCCATGTCGTTCGCGGCCACCGAGCCGATGCCGAGCCCGAGGCCGCAGAGCGCGGAGGCGACGCCCACGCCGATCACCGAGGGCCAGCCGCAGAGCAGGAGGTTGCCGGCGGCGACCGTGCCGAGGCCGCACCCGAGGGTGGGGCCCCAGCCCAGCGTGCCGAGCAGCCGCGGGGCGAGGGCCGACCCCACGACCGCGAGCACGCTGACCGTGACCAGCAACCCGGCCGCCTGCAGCGGGGTCAGCCGCAGGTCGTCCTGCAGGACCAGGGCGGCCAGCGTGATCGAGGAACTGGTGGTCGCGGTGTTGGCGAAGGAGCCGAGCGCTCCCCAGCGCAGCACCGGCGCCCGCCGGGCGGCCGCGTCGACCAGCGGCTGCCGCGCCCGCCCCTCGACCAGCGCGAAGCCGACCGCGGCGAGGGCCCCGAACGCCGTCACCCCGGCGCCGAGCAGGACGGCGCCGTGCTCGCCGAGCAGGGTGGTCCCGGCGACCAGACCCATGGCCGCGCCGGTGAGCAGCACCGCCGACGGCCAGCCGATGGCCGTGGGGGCCGGCCGCGGCGGATCGCGCGGCACCGTCCGCAGGACCGCGACCGCGAGCACCACGGCCAGCCCGATGGTCGACCAGAACACGGCCCGCCACGAGGCGAACTCGGTCAGCACGCCGCCGACGACGAACCCGGCGGCCCCGGCCGCGGCCCCGGCGGCGCTCCACCCCGCCACCGCCCGTCGACGGGCCGGCCCGTCAGGTACCACCGTGGTCAGCAGGCGGAGCGCGGCCGGGACCGATGCCGCGGCCGCCACCCCCTGCAGGGCGCGGGACGCGACCAGCAGCCACACCGAGGGTGCGATCGCACCGAGCACCGACGCCGCCGCGAAGACCCCGAGGGACCACAGCACCGTCCGCCGGTGGCCGAACCGGTCGCCCAGCCGGGCGGCGACCATCAGCAGCCCGCCGAAGAACATCGCGTAGGCGGTGACGATCGCGGTGCCCTCCGCGGTCGTGGCACCGAGGTCGGTCAGCATCCGCGGCAGGGCGGTGATGACGACGGTCACCCCGAGGACGTCCACGAACTGCACACCGCACAGCGCGAGTGCGACAGGGCCCGAGCGCGCGGCGGCGCGCGAGGGGGTGAGCTCATCTCCAGTCGGTCCGGCCACCCGGGCAACGTCGCACACGGCACCGACAGTGACCGCCCCGGCCCGGGGTCCCGGGCCTCGTCGGCAGCACCGCCGTCATCGTGGTCGAGCCGACCGGTGGCCGCGGGTGCTGGGCCACTGCCCGCGTCGCTACCGGCCGGCGCGCACGCCGATGCCGTGCTCGACGTTCCAGCGGCGCTCCTCGGCTATCCGGCGCCACGCCTCCGCCCGCGAGGAGCGGTCGACCACGGTGTACAGCAGCAGGAGGCCGGCGACGACGAGTGCCAGCACGGCCGCGACGGCGAGGAGGCTCATCGGCGGGCCTGCGGGGCGGGGGCGAGGAGGAGATCCATGGTGTGTCCCAGCGACGTGGCGGCGAGGTCCCCCGCGCCGGGGCGGAACCCGGCTGACCGCCCGCAGCGGCTCGTCGCGACCACGTGGGTGGTCGCTCCCTCGAGCCACCAGGCTCCCAGGTGCTCGGCGGCAGGACAAGCCCGAAC
>DASQMQ010000448.1:0-8451 GCA_035645455.1 Pseudonocardia sp. | reverse complement strand
GCTCGTCGCTGATCTCGGCGCGGCCGTAGAGCAGCTCGCGGGCCCCGAGGCCGAGCATCCGGTACATCACCCGGTCGTTCTCCTGGTGCAGCCCGGCCGACCAGCGGGCGACCTGCCGGGCCAGCTCGTCGGCGGTCGGGCCGGACGCGGCCAGCTTGTCCAGTTCCTCGTCCACCGCGGCGAGCACCCGGTCCGGGTCGACGGTGGCCGGGTGCATGGCGGTGATGGTGAAGGTGTCCGGGTCGCGGGCGTCCAGCGGGCCGAGCAGCCCGGCCCCCGCCGAGACGTCGGTGACCAGGCCGTCGGCGTGCACCAGCCGGCGCTGCAGCCGGGCCGCCTCACCCTCGCCGAGCACCGAGGCCAGCAGTGCGTGGCCGAGGTAGCCGTCCAGGTCGGTGCCGGGGTCGGGCAGCCGGTAGCCGAGCGCCAGCGCCGGCAGCGGGGCCTGCGCGTCCGGCACGGCGCGGCGGCGCTCGGTGCCCGGCACCGGCTCGGCGAACGACGGCCGGGCCGGCGTGGGGCGGGCCGGGATGTCGGCGAAGTGCTTCTCGACCAGCTGCAGGGTCTGCTCGACGTCGAGGTAGCCGGCCACCGTGAGCTGGGCGTTGCCCGGCGCGTAGTAGGTGTCGAAGAACGCCGCGGCGTCGTCGACGGTGGCCTGCTCCAGCTCGGTGAAGTCGCCGTAGCCGTTGTGCGCGTTCGGGAACGTGTCGTAGAGGACCGGCGGCAGCAGGATCCACGGGAACCCGCCGTAGGGCCGGTTCAGCACGTTGAGCCGGATCTCCTCCTTGACCACGTCGACCTGGTTGCGCAGGTTCTCCTCGGTCAGCTTCGGCGCGCGCAGCCGGTCGGCCTCCAGGAACAGCGCCCGCTCCAGCGCGGCGGCCGGCAGCACCTGGAAGTAGTCGGTGTAGTCCTGGTGGGTCGAGCCGTTGAACACCCCGCCCGAGCCCTGCACGTGCCGGAAGTGGGCCAGCTTCTCCAGGCTCTCGCTGCCCTGGAACATCAGGTGCTCGAACAGGTGGGCGAAGCCGGTGCGGCCCTCCGGCTCGGACCGGAAACCGACGTCGACGTGCACCGCGACCGCGACGACCGGGGTCGAGGGGTCGGGGACGACGAGCACGCGGAGCCCGTTGGGCAGGGTCACCCGGTGGATCTCCCGGGCGGTGGGTTCGGCAGGCACGCAGCCGAATCTAGACGGACGTGGGCTGCTCCGGCGCGGTGGGCGCCGCGGACCCGGTCACTGCCGCCGGTGCGACGAGCGCGTTCGGCAGCATCAGCGCCGCGACCATCCAGCCGACCAGCCCGGCCACCAGCGGTGTGCCGGTCCAGAACTCGGTGACCGTCGGCAGCGAGCCGACCGCGACCGAGGCCGCCCCCAGGTACACCGCCCAGGTCAGCACCGGGGCGAACGCACCGAACAGCCAGAACGCGGTGCGGCGGTCGGCCGTCGGGCGCAGCGCCGCGGCGAGCACGTCGACCAGCGCGCCCGCGGCGAGCACGGCGAACGCGATCTCCAGGTTCTCGAAGCCGGTGAGGGTGGCGGAGATCAGCGCGCAGATGCCGAAGACGGTCGTCGCCGTGCCGCGCGGCAGGTGCCAGCGGCGGGCGACCAGCAGCAGCGGGGCGAGCAGCACCACGGTCGTGATGACGATGCTGGCCGCGATCCGGTCCGGGCCGTCGCCGTCGACCGTGGACAGCGACCCGACGACCCCGCTCGACCCGTAGACCAGCGCGTTGGCGTAGGTCAGGAACAGCAGCACCAGGCTGGTGGCGAAGGCCAGGGTGAGCACCGCGGGCAGCACGGCGCGCAGCGGCGGGCGCGATCCGGGCGCCCAGCGGGCCCAGGCGGCGCGGAACGGGCAGGTCAGGATCAGCACCATGGACGTGATCAGCCCCAGGTGGCTGGGGCTGAAGAAGATGTCGGTGGTGGTCTCGATGCCGATGACCTCGTGCCACACCAGGTCGGCGCCGCCGGAGACGGCGAAGACCGGCAGCGCGACCAGGCCCATCCCGTAGCCGAGGGGCACCGCGGCGCGTCCCCTGCGCCCGTCCCGCACGTGCCCCCAGACCGTCCAGAGGATCCAGCCCGCGGTGGCGGCGAACCCGCTGTAGAAGATCGCGTGCCACGGCGTGAAGAACGTCTCCAGCTCGGGGATGTTGGCGTGCGCGTAGGCGTCGACGAACAGCCCGAGGGCGAACCACACGCCCAGCGCGGTGGTCACCGCGTCGGTGCGGACGGGGGCTTGCGGACGCGGCTGGCCGGAATCGCGGAGCAGGTCCCACGTCGCCGGTGGGCCCTCGGTCGTCACCATGCGTGCATGATCCCCGACCCGACCCGGTGATCGGTATCGGGTATTCCCCCGATGGGACCCGGGGTTCCCCTCAGGCCGGGGGCAGCACGACGAACTGGCGCAACGACAGGTCGGGGTAGGTGACCGGGCCGCGCGGACCCGGGGTGTGGTCGACGTTGATGCCGGTCTCCGGCAGACCGAGCAGCTTGTAGCCGTCCAGCAGCCGGGTGGTGGCGTTCCAGAACACCCCGGTCCCGGTGTAGGCGTCGATGAAGGCGGTGGCCGCGGCCTCGTCGGCGGCGCAGACCGTGGCGGCCAGCCCGGAGGTCTCCCGGGCCGCGGTGAGCGCCGCCTCGACCGGGCCGTCGACCCTGCTCACGGTGACGTGGGCCTCGGCCCCGGAGTCCAGCGCCCACTCGTGGCCGAGCCGGTGGTCGTGCGGGGGCAGGCTGGCCGTGATGCCGCGGGCCCGCAACGCCTTCTCCGCGATCGGCCACAGCCGGTCGTGTGCCGGCGCGTCGACCAGCAGCAGGTTCAGCCGGTTGCACACGCCGAGGCGGTCGGTGCCCTCGGTGACCAGGCGCTCCACCACCGCCTCATCGGCGCTGGAGTCGAGGTAGAGCACCCCGCCGCCGTCGGCGTGGGCCAGCACCCGGACCCCGGCGGCAGCGCCCAGCGCGGAGAGCTTGCGGGTGACCTCCCCGCTGCCCCGGACGACGACCAGCGGCACCAGGTCGGGCAGCCCGACCAGGGCCTCGGCGCCGGCGTGCCCGGGCGTCGGGACGAGCTGCACCGCGGCCGCCGGGATCCCGCCGCGTTCCAGGGCCGGTCCGAGCACCAGTTCGATCAGCGCCCGGGCCGAGCCGAGAGCGGCCGAGCCGGTGCGCAGCACGGCCGCGCTGCGCGCCTTCAGCACCTGCGAGGCGACGTCCACGGTCACGTTCGGTCGGGCCTCGAACACCGCCCCGATCACCCCGACCGGCACCCGCCGCTCGAACACCCGCTCGCCGGTCGGCAGCGTGCGCACGAACCGCTGCACCTCCGGCTCCGGGGTGGCCGCGAGCACCTCCAACTGCTGGGCCATGTCGGCCAGCCGCTCCGGGGTCAGCCGCAGCCGGTCGAGCAGCCCGGCCGCCATCCCGCTGCGGTCGGCCGTGGTGAGGTCAGCGGCGTTGACGGCCAGCAGGTCGTCGGACCGCTCCCGGAGCAGGCCGGCCGCGGCCAGCAGCGCCGCGTCCACCGCTCCCCCGCCCGCCGCCCGGACGGCCGGGGCCGCGGCGGCGGCGCGCAGTGCGGCCTCCCGGACCGCATCGGCGTCGGAGGTCTGCAGGGCGGCGTCGGCGGTGCTGGTGCTCACCGGGCAAGGTTGCCACGCGGGAAGCGTCGCCGGCCCGCCGGCTCGGACGCCGACCGCGGGGTGGAGACCTCCCGGCCCGCCCAGATCGCGACCCCGAGCACGAGGACCGCGCCGAAGGCGACCAGCGCCATCCCCATGGATCCCGGCGAGGCGGCTCCCGCATCGGACGCCACCGCGATCTCAGCGACCGGTTGCGGGGTGGCGACCGCGGCAGTGCCGGCGGCGACCGCGGACGGGCCCGACGACGCGGCGTCGATCAGGGCGCGGATGCCGAAGTAGCAACCGGCGGTGACGAGCGCGAGCACGCCCAGCGCAGCCAGGGTCAGCAGCAGGTGCCGTCGGGACATGGGGACTCCAGGCGAGCGGGGAACGTACCGATCGGATGCCCCCGATCCCCGTGCGCCTACCGCCACTCACCCGATCGGCACAGCGAATCCGCCCTACCGGCGCAACCGGGCGGTCTCGACCTGGCGCCGCACGCAGTCGGCCACGGCCTCGCGCACCGGGTCGGGCTGCGGCCGGGACCGCCGGCCCTCGCGTTCCTCGATCGCGGCGAGCCCCTCGGTCAGCCGCGGCAGGCTGCCGGTGTGGGTGGTCTGATCCCGGTCATCCGGGGATCCCGATGTGCACCACCTTCGTGGTGGTCATCTCGTCGAGCAGCTCGGGGCCGTAGCCGAAGCCCTGCCCGCTCCCGCGCCGCGGCTGGGCCGCCCCGCCCGGGGCGCCGCCGAACACGTCGTTGACCTTGACGGTCCCCACGGGCAGGGCCCGCCAGGCCTGCTGGGCGTGGGTCATGTCCGGGGTCAGCACGGACGCGGACAGGCCGTAGGGGTCGTCGGCGGCCTCGCGCAGGGCGGTGTCGAAGTCCGGCACCACGCGCACCGGCGCGACCGGGCCGAACGTCTCCTCGCCCAGCACCGCCATGTCCGGCTGCACACCGATCAGCACGGTGGGTGGGTAGTACGCGCCGGGACCGTCCGGGACGGCGCCGCCGGTGAGCGCGCGGGCACCCCCGGACAGGGCCCCGGCGACATGACCGTGCACGTGCTCGCGGTGCACGCGGTCGACCAGCGGCCCGATCCGCTCGGCCCACCGCTCGGCCTCCCGGGTCAGCGCGGCCAGGAACCCGTCGGCCGCCGCGGCGTGCACGTAGATCCGCTCCACCGACACGCAGATCTGCCCGGCGTTGGCGAACGAGCCCAGCGCGGCCTGCGCGGCGGCCCACTCCGGGTCCACCCCGGCGTCGACGATCAGGGGGTCGTTGCCGCCGTTCTCCAGCAGCACCCGGGCGCCGGTGCGGGCACCCGCCTGCGCGATGGACCGGCCGGTCGCGGTACTGCCGACGTGCGCGACGACGTCGACCGGCGCGGCCGCCAGCAGCGCGCCCACCCCGCCGTCCCCGTCGACGATCTCCAGCACGCCGGGCGGCAGGTGCGCGGCGACGATCTCGGCGAACCGGCGCCCGGTCAGCGGGCAGCGCTCGCTGGGCTTGTGCACGACGGTGTTGCCGGTGGCCAGGGCGGCCCCGATCAGCCCGGCCGCGACGGCCACCGGGTCGTTCCACGGGGTCAGCACCACGACGACACCCCGCGGCTCGGGCACCATCAGGTCGGTCGCGTCCCACGACCCGTGCAGCGCGCGGCCGCGGTGCACCGGCCCCAGCTCGGCGTACTGGGCCAGGGTGCCGGCGCCGGCCGCCACGCCGCCGCGGGCGTCGTCGCGCAGCTTGCCGGTCTCCCGCTCGTTCAGCTCGGCCAGCTCGTCGGCGGCGGCCCGCACGTCCGCCGCGGCGGCGTGCAGCGCCGCGGCGCGCTCGGCGGCGGGGGTGCGGGCCCAACCGGCGGCCGCCTCCCGGGCGGCGTGGACGGCCTCGTCGCACCGCTGGTCGGAGGCGACGGGGACGCGCGCCACCACCTCGTCGGTGCGCGGGTCGAGAACGGTCAGCTCACGGTTCTCGGTCAGGGTCACCTCACCTGGTACCCGGGGGTCGTGCGCGAAAACCCACTGCCGGAACAGTGTTTCTCGCGCCCGACCTCAGCGGACCGGGTTGGACGGCGGGGGCACGACCGGGCCGATGTCGCCGTCCGGGGCGCTGTCCAGGTCGACGATCACCGGGGCGTGGTCGCTGGGGCCCTTGCCCTTGCGCGCCTTGCGGTCGATCCACGCCGCGGCCACCCGCCCGGTCGGGTCGGCACCGGCCAGCACCAGGTCGATGCGCATGCCCTTGTCCTGGTGGAAGCGCCCGGCGCGGTAGTCCCAGTAGCTGAAGACGCGCTCGTCGGGCCACCGGTCGCGGACCACGTCGTGCAGCCCGAGACCGACCAGAGCGGCCAGCGCCCGCCGCTCCGGCGCGGTGACGTGGGTCGACCCGACGAACAGCGCCGGGTCCCAGACGTCGGCGTCGGTCGGGGCGATGTTCATGTCCCCGGCCACGATCGCGGTCTCCGGCTCGCCCACCGAGGCGTGCAGCGCGGCCAGCCACTCCAGCTTGTAGCTGTAGTGCGGGTCGTCCGGGGTGCGCCCGTTCGGCACGTAGACCGAGGTCACCCGCAGCCCGGCGCAGGTGGCGGTGACCGCGCGGGCCTCGACCGGCGCGTCCGCGTCGGGGAAGCGGGGGGCGCCGGGCAGTGCGCGCTCGACGTCGTCGAGCCCGACCCGGGACAGCAGGGCGACCCCGTTCCAGCGGCCCTCGCCGACGTGCGCGACCTGGTAGCCGCGCTCGGCGAGCGGCGCGTCGAACGACTCGGCGAACGCCTCGTCGGACAGCTTGGTCTCCTGCAGGCAGACCACGTCCGGGTTGCGCTCGTCGAGCCAGGGCAGCAGCCGGGGCAACCGCGACAGGGCGGAGTTCACGTTCCACGTAGCCAGACGCACCCCGGCACGCTACCGTCGGCGAGTTAGTACAGTCACCGAACAAAGGAGTCGGACGATGCCGCAGCCCACCCGCGAGGACCGGTTCAGCTTCGGCCTGTGGACGGTCGGCTGGCCGGCCCGCGACCCGTTCGGCGAGGCCACCCGCCCGGACCTCGACCCGGTCGAGACCGTGCACAAGCTGGCCGAGCTCGGCGCCTACGGCGTCACCTTCCACGACGACGACCTCATCCCGTTCGGCACCCCGGCCGACGAGCGCGACCGGATCATCGCCCGGTTCAGCGCGGCCCTGGACGAGACCGGCCTGGTCGTGCCGATGATGACGACCAACCTGTTCACCCACCCGATGTTCAAGGACGGCGCGTTCACCAGCAACGACCGCGGCGTCCGCCGCTTCGCCCTGCGCAAGGTGCTGCGCAACCTCGACCTCGCCGCCGAGCTCGGTGCGACCACCTACGTGTTCTGGGGCGGCCGCGAGGGCGCCGAGGTCGACTCGGCCAAGGACATCCAGGCCGCGCTGGACCGCTACCGCGAGGGCATCGACCTGCTCGGCGCCTACGTGAAGGAGCAGGGCTACGGCATCCGGTTCGCCATCGAGCCCAAGCCGAACGAGCCCCGCGGTGACATCCTGCTGCCCACCCTCGGCCACGCCCTGGCGTTCATCGCCGAGCTGGAGCACGGCGACATCGTCGGCATCAACCCCGAGGTCGGCCACGAGCAGATGGCCGGGCTGAACTACACCGCCGGCATCGCCCAGGCGCTGTGGGCGGGCAAGCTGTTCCACATCGACCTCAACGGCCAGCGCGGCATCAAGTACGACCAGGACCTGGTGTTCGGCCACGGCGACCTGCTCAACGCGTTCTCCACCGTCGACCTGCTGGAGCACGGCGCCCCCGGCGGCGGTCCCGGCTACGACGGCCCGCGGCACTTCGACTACAAGCCGCTGCGCACCGAGGACGTCGCCGGCGTGTGGGTGTCGGCGGCCGCGAACATGCGCACCTACCTGCTGCTCAAGGAGCGGGCGGCGGCGTTCCGGGCCGACCCGGAGGTGGTCGAGGCGATGGCCACGTCCGGCGTCACCGAGCTGGCCAAGCCCACCCTCAACGCCGGCGAGACGGTGGCCGACCTGGTGGCCGACCGGTCGGCGTTCGAGGACTTCGACCCCGACAAGGCGGGCGAGCGCGGCTACGGCTTCATCCGGCTCAACCAGCTGGCCCTGGAGCACCTGATGGGCGCCCGGGGATGACGCTGGTCGCCGGGGTCGACTCGTCGACCCAGTCGTGCACGGTGGTCGTCCGGGACGCGGGGACCGGCGCGCCGGTCCGGCAGGGCCGCGCCCCGCACCCGGAGGGCACCGAGGTCGACCCGGCCGCCTGGTGGCACGCCCTGCAGCAGGCGATCGACGCGGCCGGCGGGCTGGACGGCGTGGCCGCGATCGCGGTCGCCGGGCAGCAGCACGGGATGGTCTGCCTGTCCGCCGACGGCGAGGTCGTCCGGCCGGCCCTGCTGTGGAACGACACCCGGTCCGCCCGGGCGGCCGAGGAGCTCATCGACGAGCTGGGCGCGCAGGCCTGGGCGGACGCCACCGGCAGCGTCCCGGTCGCCTCGATCACCGCGACCAAGCTGCGCTGGCTGGCCGCCCACGAGCCGGACAACGCGCGGCGGACGGCCGCGGTGTGCCTGCCGCACGACTGGCTGACCTGGAAGCTGCGCGGCACCGGAGCGCTGGACGACCTGGTCACCGACCGCGGCGACGCCAGCGGCACCGGCTACTTCGCCACCGCCACCGGCGAGTACCGGCGCGACCTGCTGGCCCGGGCGTTCGGCCGGGACGACCTGGTGCTGCCCCGGGTGCTCGGCCCGGCGCAGGACGCCGGGTCGACCCCGGGCGGGATCCGGCTCGGCCCCGGGACCGGCGACAACGCCGGC
>DASQMQ010000447.1:0-16226 GCA_035645455.1 Pseudonocardia sp. | reverse complement strand
CGGACTCGGCGACCGCGAGCGGCTCGGCGCAGGCCAGCACGGCCTCCACCGCCGGGGTGGACACCGGCCACGGCGGGCGGGGGGCGGCGAGGCGGGCCAGCAGCGCCGGGTCGCCGAGGGCGTAACCGGCGCGCAGGCCGGCCAGTGCCCAGGTCTTGGTCAGGCTGCGGAGGACCAGCAGGCCGGGCAGGTCCGCGCCGGCCAGCGTCTCCGGCTCGCCCGGCACGGCGTCGGCGAAGGCCTCGTCGACCAGCAGGACGCGGCCGGGCGCGGCCAGCGCGCGGACGTCCGCGGCCGGGTGCAGGACGGCGGTCGGGTTGGTCGGGTTGCCCAGCACGACGAGGTCGGCCTCGGCCGGGACGGCGTCCGGGCGCAGGCGGTGGCCGTCGGACTCGTCGGTGAGCACCCGGACGACGGGCACCCCGGCCTCGCGCAGCGCGGCCTCCGGCTCGGTGAACCCGGGGTGCACGACCGCGGCCAGCCGCGGTCGCAGGGCCGGCAGCAGCGCGAAGCCCTCGGCGCTGCCGGCCAGCAGCAGCACCTCGTCGGGGCGGCGGCGGTGCCGGGCGCCGACGGCGGCCCGGGCCCGGGCGTCGTGCGCGGCGGACGGGTAGCGGGCCAGGTCGTCCAGGGACGCGACGAGCCGGTCGCGCAGCCAGGGCGGGGGCGCGTCGCCCTGCACGTTGACCGCGAAGTCGAGCAGGCCCGGCTCGGCGTCGACATCGCCGTGGTGGCGCAGCGCCGCACGGTGATCCATGCGAGCACCCTACGGTGACCCGCCGGCCCCGGATCGGCGAGACTGACCCGATGGGAACCACCGCGCCCGGGAGCGGCTGACGTGCTGTCCGTCGTCTTCGTCTGCACCGGCAACATCTGCCGCTCGCCGATCGCCGAGAAGGTGTTCGTGCACGAGCTGGAACGGGCCGGGCTGGCCGACCGGGTGCGGGTCAGCAGCGCCGGCACCGGGGGCTGGCACGTCGGGTCGCCGGCCGACGACCGGGCCGCCGCACTGCTGCGCGCCCAGGGCTACCCGGACGCGCACGCCGCCCGCCAGGTCGACCCCGAGCAGCTGGCCTCGGACCTGCTCGTCGCGCTGGACGACAGCCACCGCCGCTCGCTGCAGGCGATGGTGCCCGAGCCGGACCGGGTGCGGCTGCTGCGCTCCTTCGACCCGGACTCCCCGCCCGGTGCCCAGGTCCCGGACCCCTACTACGGCGAAGAGGACGGCTTCGAGACCGTGCTGGCCATGATCCGGGCCGCGATGCCCGGCATGATCGACTGGGTGCGCCGGAACGCCTGACCCCGCGGCCCGGGCCGCCACCGCCGCCCGAACCGCCCTCCGCACCTGACCGGACCCGTCGAGAACGAAGTCGTCGTGATCGAATCGCCCTGTTGATCACGACAACTTCGTTCTCGACGGGGGTGGGGTGGGGTGGGAGGGTCAGCGCCAGTCGTCGAGGACGTGGGCGTACGGGCGGTCGTAGCCGGGGGCGTCGGGGCGGTGCATGGTCACCCCGGCCACGTCGGTGCGCATCCCGGCCGCGATCAACCACCGGTACGCCTCCCGGCGGGCGGTGTTGACCCCCAGCGTCAGCCGGCGGGCACCGGCCCGGGCGGCGTACCCCCGGCAGGCGCCGACGAGCGCGGCGAAGGCGACCGGCGCGCCGGGCCCGGGGCGGGCGGCGGCGAACTTGACGTAGGCGACACCGGTGCCGGCCTCGGTGCCCGGGCCGCTGTGGCAGATCGCGAAGCCGGTCGGCCGGGCACCACCGACGACCAGCACCTCGCCCAGCCCGCCGTCCAGCGCGGCGTCGATCTCGCCGGTGAGGTCGAGCCCGGGCCGCAGGGCGTCGGTGATCGACGCGCAGTCGGTGGTGAGCCGGCGACGGGTGGCGGCGTCGGCGGTGGACAGCGGCTGCCCGGCGGCCGGCTCGGACCCGGTGACCGGGGCGGACATGACCGCGGTGAGGAACCGCGGCCAGAACCCGAGCCGCTGGTAGAACACGTGGTGGCGAGGGCTGTCGGCGTAGGTGAACAGGCCCTGGTGGGTGGCGCCCCAGCCGTCCAGCACGGCGACGCCCGCCTCGACCAGCCGACTGCCGATGCCCTGCCCCCACAGCCGCGGGGCCACCGCCACCGGGCCGAGCAGCCCGACGCTGCCCCATCCGGTCGCCACCAGCGTGCCCACCGGCTGCCCGCTCCGGTACGCGGCCAGCACGACGGTGTGCCGGGCCCGGTGCCGGCTGCGCAGCAGGTCGGTGTCGGCCAGCAGGTCGACGCCGAGGTAGGCGGTGAACGCGTCGCGCAGGACCCGGGCGGCGAGGTCGAGGTCAGCGGCGGCGAGCGGCCGCACCTCCAGGTCCATGGCCGGCAGGATCGCGTGCCCACTGGGCCGTCCGGCGCAGCGACATGACCCGTTCGCCCGACCGGGCGATCAGTCCACCGTGGCCAGGAGCTCGGCCAGGGCTCCGGCCAGTGCGTCGGCCAGCGCGTCGACGTCGGGGGCGGCGTCCCGGTCGGCGGTCAACCCGTAGTGCACCGCGCCGTCGTAGGTGGTGACGCCGACCGCGACGGCCTGGCCCCCGGCCAGCGGGACGACCGGGTACAGGTCCAGCATCCGCGCGCCCATCGCGTAGAGCGGGCGCGGCGGCCCGGGCACGTTGGTGACCAGCACGTTGTAGATCCGGCTGGAGTACCGGCTGGCCAACCGCACGCCCAGGCTGTGCACCACGGGCGGGGCCAGCCCGGCCAGCCCGACCAGCGCGGCCGCCGCTACCGCGTGCCCGCCGCGCTTCTGCTCGGCCATCGCCGCCCGGACCGCGGCCAACCGGGCGACCGGGTCGGGCTCGGACACCGGCAGGTCCAGCAGGCAGGCCGAGATGGAGTTGCCGGGCGGGTCCGCCGAGCCGCCGCGGGTGCGGGCCCGCACGCTCACCGGGACGAGCGCGCGCACCGCGGACCCGCCGGGCAGTGGCGCACCGCGGTCGGTCAGCCAGCGCCGCAACCCGCCGGCGACGACCGCGAGCACCACGTCGTTGACCGTGCCGCCGTGCGCTCGGCGGACGGCGCGGTGGTCGGCCAGCGCCGTGCGGACCATGCCGTAGCGGCGCTGCTCGCCGGTCGGCGCGTTGAGCGACCCGAGCGGGCGGGTGCCGGCCGCGCTGCGCCCCGCCGCCACCACGCCCTGCACCGTGCGGCTCACCGAGGCCATCGCCCCGCCCAGGTCGGACGCCGCCCGTCCAGCCTGGTCCAGGGCCTCCCGCGGCCGGCGCAGCGCCTCCCCCGCCGCCGACGCCGCCAGCTCCAGCCCGGACGGCTCGGGGGCCGGGGCCCACCGGTCGGGCGGGGTCTGCCGGGGCTGCGGGGTGGGGTCGAGCAGGGCGGTGCCGATGTCGATCGAGGCCAGCCCGTCGACCATGGCGTGGTGGGTCTTGGTGACCACCGCGAACCCGCCGCCGGCCAGGCCCTCGACCAGGTAGACCTCCCACAGCGGCCGGGTCCGGTCCAGCCGCCGCGACAGCAGCCGCCCGACCAGCTCGCGCAGGATGTCCGCGCCGCCCGGCGCGGGCAGCGCCGAGCGGCGGACGTGGAAGGCCAGGTCGAAGTCCGGGTCGTCGACCCACACCGGCAGGCCCAACCCGCCCGGCACCGCGCGCAGCTTGCGCCGGTACTGCGGCACCAGCGCCAGCCGCTCCCCGATGAGCGCGCTGAACGCGTCCGGGTCGAACGGGCCGTCGACCGGCTGGGCGAACGTCATCACCGCCCCGACGTGCATCGCCGCCGAGCGGTGCTCGGCGAACAGGAACGACGCGTCCAGCGGGGACAGGCGTTCGGGCACCGTCGGGCTCCTCGGGGTCGGGCGCGGAAAACCCTGCCGGAACAGTGTTTCGCACGCACGACCCCGGCGCCCGGCTACCAGCCCGCCCCGCTACCAGCCCGCCCCGCTACCAGCCGCCCCGCTACCAACCGCGCAGCGGGAACCCGGAGGCGCCGTGCGGGTCGAGCTTGACCCCGAGGACCTGGTGGAGCTGGATGTTGTTGCGCTCGAAGCCCAGCCGGCAGGCCGCCATGTAGAGCCGCCAGACCCGGGCCCGGCCGATCCCGACCTCGGCCACCGCCTCGTCCCAGTGCGCCTCCAGGTTGTCGCCCCAGGCGGCCAGCGTGAGCGCGTAGTGCTCGCGCAGGTTCTCCTCGTGGCGGACCTCGAAGCCGGCCTCGTTCATCTCGCCGACCAGCAGCCCGATCGGCTCCAGCTGGCCGTCCGGGAAGACGTAGCGGGCGATGAACGGGTCCAGCTCCCTGGCCTTGGGCACGTGCGGCTGGGTGATGCAGTGGTTGAGCAGCCGCCCGCCCGGGCGCAGCCGGGCGTACAGCCGGGCGAAGTAGCCGGCCAGCTCGGACTTGCCGATGTGCTCGGTCAGCCCGATGGAGCTGATCGCGTCGAACTCCTCGGCGGGCGCGTCCCGGTAGTCCAGGTGGCGCACCTCGGCCAGGCCGCCGAGCCCGCGCCGGTCGATCTCGGCCTGCGCCCACTCCGCCTGGTTGCGCGACAGGGTCACCCCCAGCGCCTTGACCCCGTGCTCGGCGGCGGCGTGCATGACCATCCCGCCCCAGCCGCAGCCGACGTCGAGCAGGCGCATGCCCGGCTCCAGCGCGAGCTTCTGCGCGACCAGTTCGTGCTTGGTCGTCTGGGCCTCCTCCAGGGTCGCCCCGGCGGAGGGGTACACCGCGCAGGTGTAGGCCATGGACGGGCCGAGCACCCACTCGTAGAACCGGTTGGAGACGTCGTAGTGGTGGGAGATGACCGTGCGGTCGCGCGCCTTGGAGTGCAGCCGCCCCCGCGGGCGGGCCTCCAGCGTCGGTGGCGGCTGCCGGTGCCGCGCCCACACCGGCAGCAACCGGCGGACCAGCCGGACCTGGTCGGCCCGGGAGATGTCGTTCAGCGTGATGTCGGCCATCGCGTCGAGCAGGGTGTAGAGGTCGCCCTCGACCTCCAACTCGCCCTCGACGTAGGCGCGCGCCAGCCCGAGCGTGCCGGGCGCGGTGGCCAGCCGGGCCAGCGCGCGCGGACTCGCGATCCGGAGCGCCACCTCCGAACTGTCCGGGCCGGCTTTGCTGCCGTCGTAGCCGATCACCCGGAGCGGAACATCCCGTCCGATCACGGTGGAGATCAATTCAGCGACCTGCATCCCGCTCACCCGCCCGTCGATCCAGTGACCTTCGTGTACAGATCCCCCAGCCGGCCGCGCGGGTCGTAACGACCCTTCAACGCGCGGTAGGCCGGGCCGTTGTAGTGCTCCCAGAACTCGTCCTCGCCGTAGTGCACGGTGGAGTAGAGGGACTTGTGGCCGCCGAGGTCGGCGACCAGCTGCTCGATCCGCCGGTTGTGCGCCTCCGGCCGCCCGGGAACCTCGGCCACCGACGACCAGAACCCGACGTTGACGTACAGCTCGCCGGGGTTCATCGGGTACAGCGGCCAGCTGCGCCCGCCGCGCAGCCGCAGCGGGCACAGCCACACCGGGGTGATCCCGATGTCGGTGTGGAAGGCGTCCAGGAACTCCGCCAGCCGCTCGACCGGGATCTCGACGTCCTGGATGACCGGCTCCTCCTGCGGCCGGCCGGCCAGCCGGCGCACCCGGGAGCTGAGCCCGGTGCGCCGGTCCAGCGCCACCAGCCGGCGGTAGACGTCCGAGCGGCGGTAGCGGCGCGGCCAGACCCGGCGCACCAACGGGTTCTGCACGCCCAGCGAGCGGGAGCACCAGAACCAGTCGGTGTCCCAGCGCCAGATGTAGTCCCGCACGGTGAGGTGGTCGACGGCGCGCTCGCGGATGGACCGGTAGAAGATCTGCTGGCCGGTGTAGTCGCTGACGCCGCCGGGGGCGGCGTCGGTGAAGGTGCCGACGGTCAGGTACACCTCGTCGGGCCCGAACACGGTGCCGTCGACGAAGTCGGCGCCGGCGGCCGGGTCGCACACCTCGCGGACCGCCGCGGCCAGCTCCGCCGGGGCCACCCGGCGGTGCTCCAGCCGGACGTGGGGCGACACCGGCTGCAGCTCGACCAGCAGCCGCAGCGCGTAACCCAGCGTCCCGTAGGAGTTGGCGAACCAGGCGTACAGGTCGGCGTGCTCGCCGTCGGGTGCCGCCGTGACGACCTGCCCGTCGGCGGTGAGCACGTCCATCTCCAGCACCGACTCGTGCGGCAGGCCGTGCCGGAACGAGGTGGACTCGATGCCCAGCCCGGTCACCGCACCGCCCAGGGTGATCGTCTTGAGCTGCGGGACGACCAGCGGCATCAGCCCGTGGGCCAGGGTGGCGTCCACGATGGTCTCGTAGGTGGCCATGCCCTGGACCTCGGCGGTGCGGGCCACCGGATCGACGTCGACCACCCCGGTCAGCGCGGAGGCGTCCAGCCGCTCGGCCGGCGCGGTGCCGAACCGGAACAGGTTGGAGGTCGGCTTGCGCAGCCGGACGCGGGTGTCGGCCGGGACCGCGCGGTAGCGCCGGACGAGCGCGTCGACCGCCGCGTCGTGCGCCGCCCGGGACACCGTCGGCCCGGCGGACAGGCGGGCTGCAGCGGGATTCACGCAGCGTGACGCTAGTCGGCGTTCGCGGTCCTGCCCAGATGATTAGTCCGGCTCCGTTCGTCACATCGGGGGTGTTGTGGACGGTCGCCCCCGCCTGCTGTGGACGGTGGTGACGGGCCGGGCGTCCGTCCGGGTGCGGACGCCCGCTGCCGAACGGCGGCGCGGGCCGGTGCCGGGTCCGCCCGGCGGGCCGGCCGGATCAGTGGTCTGATGTGGGACCGTGCCTGAGAATCCGGTCCAGAACCTCACCTTCCCCAGCAACGGCGGCACCGCGCACGGCTACCTCGCGGTTCCCGAGTCCGGCAGCGGCCCCGGCGTCGTGGTCATCCAGGAGTGGTGGGGGCTGACCACCCACATCAAGGACATCGCCGACCGGCTGGCCGCGGCCGGGTTCGTCGCGCTGGCCCCCGACCTCTTCGGCGGGACGACCACCCACGACTCGGACGAGGCCGGGAAGCTGATGGGCGCCCTGCCCGTCGACGGTGCGGCGCGCGACCTGGCCGGCGCGGTGGACTTCCTGCTCGAGCACCCGGCGGTGACCTCGTCGAAGGTCGGCGCGGTCGGGTTCTGCATGGGCGGGGGCTTCGTGCTGGTGCTGGCCGCCCAGCAGGGCGACCGGATCGGCGCCGCGGTGCCGTTCTACGGGGTGCTCAAGGAGGACTACCCGGACCTGTCCGGGCTGACCGCGCCGGTGCTCGGGCACTTCGGCGAGCAGGACGACTTCACCACCCCGGACGCCGCCCGGCAGCTGGCCGCGCGGATCGAGGCCGAGTCCGGGGTCAGCCCGGAGTTCCGCTTCTACCCGGCCGGTCACGCGTTCGTCAACGACGAGAACCTGCTGGGCACCCACGACGCCGAGCAGGCCGCCAAGGCGTGGGACGCGACGCTGGAGTTCCTGCGCGAGAACCTCGGCTGAGCACCGCCGAGAACGACGTCGTCATGATCGACAGGGCGGTGCGATCACGGCGGCGTCGTTCTCGGCGGAGGGGGTGGATGGGGCCACTGTCCGGCTGTGACGGTCGGCGCTGACCGTTCTCCGCCGGGACGGTGGTGTGTGAGACTCGGCCGATGCGGCGTGACCTGTTCACCACCGAGCACGACGCCTTCCGCGACCTGGCGCGCACCTTCGTCGCCAAGGAGGTCCTCCCGTTCCACGACCAGTGGGAGCGGGACGGTCAGGTCAGCCGGGACGTGTGGCGGGCCGCCGGGGCGGCCGGACTGCTCGGCACCGACGTCCCCGAGGAGTACGGCGGCGGCGGGGAAGAGGACTTCCGCTACAACGCGGTCCTGCTCGAGGAGCTGACCGCGGCCGGTGCGAGCGGGGTCGGCTTCCCGCTGCACAACGACGTCATCGCGCCCTACCTGCTGCGGCTGGCCTCCGACGAGCAGAAGCGCCGCTGGCTGCCCGGGTTCTGCTCCGGGGAGACCATCACCGCGATCGCCATGACCGAGCCGGGCACCGGCAGCGACCTGCAGGGCATCCGGACCGCCGCGCGCCGCGACGACGCCGGGGACTGGGTGCTGAACGGCGCCAAGACCTTCATCACCAACGGGATCCTGGCCGACCTGGTGATCGTGGTCGCCCGGACCGACCCGGAGGCCGGCAGCCGCGGGTTCAGCCTGCTGGTCGTGGAGCGCGGGATGCCCGGCTTCGAACGCGGCCGGCGGCTGGAGAAGGTCGGCACCAAGGCCCAGGACACCGCCGAGCTGTCGTTCACCGACGTCCGGGTGCCGGCGGCGAACCTGCTCGGCGAGCCCGGCGGGGGCTTCGCCCACCTGATGCAGAACCTGCCCCGGGAGCGGCTGTCGATCGCGCTGGCCAGCATCGCCGGGGCGGCCCGGGCGCTGGCCCTCACGGTCGCCTACACCAAGGAGCGCACGGCCTTCGGCCGGCCGGTGGCCGACTTCCAGAACACCCGCTTCGAGCTGGCCGAGATGGCCACCGAGGTCGACGTGACCCGGGTGTTCGTGGACCGCTGCCTGTCCGCGCAGGTGGCCGGCGAGCTGTCGGCCGTGGACGCGGCCAAGGCCAAGTGGTGGGCCAGCGACGTGCTCAAGCGGGTGGTCGACCGGTGCGTGCAGCTGCACGGCGGGTACGGCTACATGCTGGAGTACCCGATCGCCAAGGCGTTCGTCGACTCCCGGGTGCAGTCCATCTACGGCGGCACGAACGAGATCATGAAGGAGATCATCGGCCGGGACCTGCTGCGCTGACCGCGGGCCCGGTGGAGCCGGCTCACCCGATGGCGCGGGAGGGTTCCTCGGTGGGCTCACCGGTGGGCTCCCCGGGGGCCTCCGCGGCGGGCCCGGGGTCGGTGGGCTGGGACTCGGTGGGCTGGGACTCGGCGGGCTGGGACTCGGCGGGCTGGGACTCGGTGGACCGGGACTCGGCGGACCGGGACTGCTGGGGCTCGGTGGGTCCGGCCGGTGCCGTGCACGCCGCCAGGTCCAGCTCCAGCGGGAACGGCTCCTCCAGCCGCAGCACCTGGTCGCCGGACGCGCCGGCGTACTCGTGGTAGCGACCGCTGATGATCATGTCGGCGATCGCGAACGGGCCGTGGTGGTCGACCAGCAGCAGGTAGGGGATGCGGCTGCGGGCGTAGAGCTGGGGCTTGAAGGTGCGGTCGACCGCGCCGTGCTCGCGCCCGACGACCTCGACGACCATCAGCGCGGCGGCGGCGTCCAGCACCTCGGCGTCGTCCTCGGCCGCACCGTCAGCGGCGGAACCGGCGGGGTCGCCGTCCGGGGCGGGCTCGGCCGCGGTGGTGACGACCAGGTCGGGCATCAGCACGCAGTCCGGGCCCAGCCGTAACGACACCGGCCCCCGGACCCGCAGGCCGTCCGGCAGCGCCGCGGTCATCGACTCGCGCACCCGCGCGACGGCGGCGGCCCGGTCGGCGCTGGTCCCCGGGCCGACCAGCAGGGTGCCGTCGACCACCTCGACCCGGTCGGCCCGCGGCAGTTCCAGGTAGGCGGACTCGGACCAGGGTCCCTCGCGCCCGAACACGGGATGGTCCACGGCTGCCGCCTTCCGCTCGTCGCACCGATGACGGCGCCATGGTGCCACGGCGCCGGGTGGGCCGGCTCACCCCGACGGAGCGTAGCCGCTGATCGGTACCACCAGCGCGAGCCGCTGACCGGGTCCGGGATGACCCGGGCGGGGCGGTCCGAACACCTCGGCCAGCAGCTCCTCGGTGATCACCGCGGCCGGCTCCCCGACCACCACGGCCGCGCGCAGCGTGGTCCATCCCGCTCCCGTTGATCGTCGGGACAGCACAGGTGAGCCTTCCCCTCACCCCGCGGTGTGACCACCCGCGGCGGGCCGGGCCGTGCTGGGATGGCCCGGTGGAATCCCTGCTGCCCCCGCCCGGCCCGGCGTCCGAGCTGGACGCCGAGGCGCTCGCCGCCCGCTACGCCTACCCGGACCGGCTGGGCGCTCCCTTCGTCCGGGTGAACTTCGTGTCCAGTGCGGACGGTGCGGTGAGCGTGCAGGGCCGCTCCGGCGGCCTGGGCGGGCCGGCCGACCGGCGGGTGTTCGGCGTGCTGCGCGAGCTGGCCGAGGTCGTGCTGGTGGGCGCGGGCACCGCCCGGACCGAGGACTACCGCGGCGCCCGCCGCCCCACCCGCGGCGGCCACGCGCCCCCACCGATCGCCGTGGTGACCGGCTCGGCCGACCTGGACCCGCGGGCGCGGCTGTTCACCGACACCGCGGTCGCGCCGATCGTGCTCACCCTGGGATCCGCGCCGGCGCAGAAGCGCCGGGCGCTGGCCGCGGCGGGGGCCGACGTCGTCGTGCTCGACCGGCTGAGCCCGGACGCCCTGCTCGCCGAGCTCGGCGCCCGGGGCCTGCACCGGGTGCTCTGCGAGGGCGGGCCGTCGCTGTTCGGCGACCTGCTGGCCGCCGATGCCGTGGACGAGCTGTGCCTGACCGTGTCGCCGTTGCTGACCGGCGGGGACGCCGGGCGGATCGCCCGCGGACCCGGGGGCAGCCCGCCGCGCCCGCTGGTCCTGGCCGGGGTGCTGCACCAGGACGGCGAACTGCTGCTGCGCTACCGGCGGGATGCTCCCATGGGGTGAGCCGGCGGTGCTCCCCGGCATCCCACGGGGGGCCGGGGAGGACCAGGATGGAGCCCCACACCGCAGCACCACGAGCAGAGGGGCCAGGCCATGACCGAGAACACCGTCACGTCGACCACCGTCACCGGGAACACCTCGAAACCGACCACCATCTCCTCGCCCGCCCGGCTGGCCGACGACACCGCGCAGGGCCGCACGACCATCGCCGCCTCGGTGGTGCAGAAGATCGCCGGCATCGCCGCCCGGGAGATCTCCGGGGTGCACTCCATGGGCGGCGGGGTGTCGCGGGCCTTCGGCGCGCTGCGCGAGCGGATCCCCGGCGGCGGCACCGGCGGGGCCAACATCGCCGGCGTGCAGGTCGAGGTGGGCGAGAAGCAGGCCGCGGTCGACCTCGACATCGTGGTCGAGTACGGCGCGTCGATCGTCGACCTGGCCCGGGCGGTGCGCCGCAACGTGATCACCGCGGTGGAGCGGATGACCGGTCTGGAGGTCATCGAGGTGAACATCGCGGTGAACGACATCCACCTGCCGGAGATCGAGAACATCGAGGAGGTCCCGGCCCCGGTGACCTCCCGCGTCGAGTGACCGCCGCGACCGCGGGCGGGCCCGGCCCCGATCGGGACGCGCTGGTCGAGCAGGTGGCCGCGGCCGTGCTCGCGCACCCCGCTGTCGCCGGGCTGCACGGCGGCCCCTACAACGCGGTCGCCACGTACCTGCCCGGACAGCGACTCGTCGGGGTGTACCTCGGCACCGCGGGCGGGCCGGTCGAGCTGGGGGTGGTGCTGCGGCTGCAGCAGCCGATCCCGGAGGTGGTCGCGGACCTGCGCCGGACCGTGGCGCGGCTCAGCGGCGGGGCGCCGGTGGACATCACGGTCGCCGACGTGGTGCTCGACGACGTGCTGCCCGGACCCGCCGCCGGTGCGCACCCGTCCGGGGGCGGGGTGGCGTCCCCACCACCGGTCCGGGAACGCGGCAGGATGGTGCGGTGAGCCCGGACCCGAGCACCGACGCCGGACGCGCCGCGTTCCGCGCCTTCGTCCGGGAGCACCACCCCGACCGCGGCGGCGACCCGGCGGTGTTCGCCGCCGGGCTGGCCCGGTTCGGCCGCGGCGCCACCGATCCCGGGCCGGCACCCGCCGCCGAGGACCCGCGGCGCTACGACCGTCCCGTCGAGGTGGTGGCGACCCTGCCGCTGCCGGTGCGGGTCGGGGTGGCGCTGATCCGCACCTGGCACCGGCGCCGCCACCCCCGGGTGCGCTGACCATGACCGCGGAAACGATCATCGTGCCCCCGACCGGTCCGGCCGCCGGCCCGCGAGTCCCGAGGAGAACGCCGTGAACGCAACCCAGACCGGCCTGCTGGCCGGCCTCATCCTGGGCGCCGTGGGGACCATCGGGGGGTTCACCGCCTTCCTGATCGTGCTGGTCACCGGCCTGATCGGGATGCTGGTCGGGCGGGTGCTGGACGGTCATGTCGACCTCGGCGCGCTGCTCGGCCGGGGCCGGGACCGGTGAGCACCCCCGCCGCGCTCGCCGAGCCCGCCGACCGCGGCCGCCTGGAGATCCACCCGACGGTGCTGCGCAAGCTCGTCGAGCACGCCGCCGACCAGGTCCCGGGCACGCTGCGGCACGAGCGCCGGCTGGCCGGCATCGACGTCGGCGGGTCCGGGGCCAGCGCCCGGGTCAGCCACGGCGCCGCCGACCCGCTGACCGTCGACGTGCGGCTGGAGCTGACCCTGCGCTACCCGGCCCCGGTCCGCACCGTCGTCGCCGCGGTGCGCGAGCGGGTCGTCACCGAGCTGGCCGACCTCGCCGGGCACCGGGTGCGCGGGCTCACGGTGATCGTGGCCGGCCTGCGCGAGACCCCGGCCCCGGCCGGCTCCGGGCGCGCGCACCCGGTCTGACCCCACCCCGACCCGGAGGATCGAACGACATGCGCGCCCTGCTCCGCGTGCTCGCCCCGCTGCTCGGCCTCGCCCTGGCCGCGGTCGGGGTGCTGCTGGTCATCGAGGTCGTCGCGGCGTGGCTGCAGCCGACCACCGGCGGCACGGTCGTGCCGTGGCCGCAGTGGCGGGCCGCGCTGGAGGAGCTGAGCTGGCAGGACGCGCCGGTGCCCGGGGTGGCCATCGGCGTCGGCGTGCTCGGGCTGGCGCTGGTCCTGGTCGGGCTGCTGGCCCGGCGCTCGGACCTGGCGATGGACGGGCCCGACCCGGCGATCACGGTGACCACCTCGTCGCGGGTGCTCGCCCAGCTCGTCGGGCGGCGGGTCCGGGCCACCGAGGACCTGGCCGGGGCCGCGGTGACCGCCTCCCGGCGCCGGATCTCGGTGACCGCCCAGCCCTGGGGGGAGCCGCCACCGGGGCTGGACGGGGCGGTCGCGGACCGGGTGGAGGAACTGCTGGACCAGTTGCCGCTGCACCACCGACCCGCGGTGTCGGTGGCGGTCGCGACCTCGCCGGAACCGAAGGGCCCGCGGTGAGCACCGCACAGCCCGCTCCCGGGGCCGCCGGGCTGCGCCGCCGGGCCCGGGCCGCGATCGCCCGCTCGGCCGCCGGCGACCGCTCGACGATCGTGCTGGTCGGGCTGCTCCTGGTGGTCGCCGGCACCCTGGTCGCGCTGCTGTCCTACGGCGTGTTCGGCGCCGGCCGGGCCGCCCGCCCGCTGCTCGACCCGGTGGTCGTCGACCTGCTGCGGGCCCAGCCGCTGGCCGCCCGGCTGATCGCGATCCTGGCCGGGCTGACGCTGACCACCCTCGGCCTGGTCTGGGCGGCCCGCTCGCTGCGCCCGGAGAGCCGCCCCGACCTGCACCTGGACGCCGGCCCGGAGACCCGGATCGTGGTCAGCTCGACGGCGGCCGCCGAGGCCGTCGGGCGGCGGGCCGCGGACCTGCCCGGGGTCGGTCGGGCCCGGGCCCGGCTGGTCGGCCCGGACCACGACCCGGCGCTGCGGATCACCCTGTGGCTGACCGAGCACGCCGACGTCCGCGGTGTCCTGGACGAGCTGGAGCAGCGGGTCCTGGCCGAGGCCCGGGAGTCGTTGGACCTGGCCACCCTGCCGACCGCCGTGCGGCTGGAGCTCGACGCCGTGCCCACCCCGCCCCGGGTGAGCTGACCGTTCACCGGCGTCTCACCGCGGGTGCGGGAGGGTGGTGCGGGTACCGGGGGACGGAGGGCACGTGGGTCGAGCACCGCGGCACGCGGTGGCCGTCGCCCTGATCTGCCTGCTGGGGGTGCTGGGCGGCTGCACCGTGGGGCCCTCGCAGCGGCCGCCGGTCGCCGTGCGCGGCGACACCCTGCCCCCGCCGCCCAGCCTCACACCCGAGCCCCTGCCGGGCGCGGACCAGCTGCCCGAACCGCGCACCGGCCTGGCCACCATCCCGTTCGTCGACTGCACGGGCGACTCGTTGTTCAGCGCCCCGCCGGTGCCAGCCGACCGGGTGCTGGAGGTGGAGTGCGGGGAGATCACCGTGCCGGCCGACCCGGACCAGCCCGGTCTGGGCAGCATCGCGCTCGGCGTGCAGCGGGTCGGGCTGGCCGACGGGCCGCCCGACCTGCCGCCGCTGCTGGCCGTCGGCGACACCGGGATCGACCCGTCCGCCGGGTACGCGGTCGCCCTGGCCAACCGGGTCGACCCGGACGTGCTGGCCCGGTTCCGGCTCATCGGGCTGGACCGCCGCGGCTCCGGCCTGGACCTGCTGGACTGCGCCCCGGACACGGCCACCGCCGCGCTCGTGGACGCCACGGTGACCAGCGAGGAGGCCCTGGCCGACCTGCTGGAGCAGGCCCGCGCGGTGGTCCAGGAGTGCAACCTGGTCCTGGACGGCGGACTGGCCGGCTACCGCACCGCGCTGACCGCCACCGACGTCGAGCTGCTGCGCGAGGACCTGGGCGTCGCCCGGCTGTCCGCGATCGGGGTGGGCGACGGGGCCGCGGCGCTGGCCACGTGGGCGCGGACCGCGCCGGACGCCGTCGGCCGGCTGGTCCTGGACGGCCCACCGCACCCGGAGCTGGACGAACCCGAGCTGAGCGAGTCCCGGGCCGGGGCGGCCGAGGCCGCCTTCGAGGCGTTCACCGTGTCCTGCCGGGCCGCGCCGGCCTGCCCGCTGGGCAGCGACCCGCGGGTCGCGGTGACCGCGCTGCTGGACCGGCTGCGGGTGCAGCCGCTGGCCGCCGCCGACGGCAACCGGCTCACCGCGGGAGCCGCGCACACCGTGCTGCTCGACGCGCTGGGCGACCCCGAGGTCTGGCCGGGCCTGGCCGCCGGGCTGGCCGCGGCCGTCGACGGCGACCCGGCCCCGCTGCTGGCCGCCATCGCCCCGGTCACCGGCCCGCGCGGCCGGTTCGACGCGATGCTGGCCACCAGCTGCAACGACACCCGGCGGCGGCTGTCCCCCGGCGAGATCGCCGAGCTGACCGCCAGCTGGCGCACCGCCTACCCGGTGTTCGGCACCACGTTGGCGCTGCGCCTGGTCGCCTGCGCCCCGTGGCCCCCGGCCGGGGATCCGGTCCCGGCCGGCCGGGCGGAGGGCGCCCCGCCGATCCTGGTGCTGGGCACCGCGGCCGACCCGGCCGGCGCCCTGGAGGGGTCCCGGCGGGCCGCCGAGGGCCTGGTCCCGGCCCGGTTCCTGAGCTGGCAGGGGGCCGGCACCGGGGCCTACCCGCGCACCCCGTGCGTCACCGGGGTGGTGGACGCGATGCTCCTCGACGGCGTCGTGCCGCCCACCGGGATCCTCTGCCCGCCCTGACCCGGGGTCAGCAGAAGTGCCGGCGGGCGGCCTCGATGACGGTCGGGGCCTGCGCAGTGGTCACCGTGGTCAGCACCGCGGGCAGGGCCCGGACCAAGGCCTGGTCCGCGGCACCGCGCTCGAGCTGCTGGCAGATCACCGCGGCCGCCTCGGTCTCGGCCCGGCCCGAGCGGCTGGTCGGCACCCGGGCCGCGCGCAGCGCGTCGAGGTAGGCCACGGCCTGCGCGGACTGCGGGTCCACCGCGGTCCGCAGCGGTGAGTCCGCCGGGCCACCGGCCGGTGCCCCGACCGGCCCGGCGGGCGGCGGGGTGGGCGTCGGCGCCGTCCGGACGGGCGTTGCCGTCGGGGCGGACGCCGTCGTCGCGGACGGCTCCGCGACCGGCGCGGAACCGAATGCGGTGACCAGCCCGGCCGCACCGAGCAGCACGACGGCGGCAGCCACCGCGACGACCCCGCCCAGTGACCGGCGACGACGGGCGGCGCGGCGGGCGCGGCGCCCGCCGCGCTCCGCGGCGGTCTCCTCGCCGCTGCCGTCGGTGCCGTCCAGGTCGTCGTCCAGGTCGTCCAGGTCGTCGTCAACGGGGCCGTCCACGGGGCCGTCCACGGGGCCGTGCTCGGTGCCGTCCACGTGATCCCGGTCGTCGTCGAGGTCGGCACCGCCGCCCCCGGGGCGGGCGACCTCGGCCTCCGGCCGGGCCAGCCGGTCGTCGACCGGGCCGGCCGGGCGGGGCAGGTCGGCGACGGCGGACACCGGCCCGATCCCGTCGAGCATGGTCTCGTCGAGCCGGGCCGGGCGCTGCGGCGGCGGCGCCGGTCGCCCGGC
>DASQMQ010000446.1:0-4207 GCA_035645455.1 Pseudonocardia sp. | reverse complement strand
GGGCTGACTGGCGATCAGATCGCAGCCGCCCTCGGGCTGCCCGAGCCGGTCGTGGACCTGCTGGTCGCGCAGTCCACGCTCACCCGGCGGCTGCCGCCGGTCCTGCCGCCGGGTGTGCACGGCCCGGAGACCCCGACCCAGCAGCGCAGCCGGCAGGTTCGCGAGGGGTTGGGCACCGAGGTCGCCGGCCTGTGGGCCGACCTCGACGCCGCGCGCGGCGGGGACGTGCCCGTCCCGGCCGACCGGTTCGCCCGCATCCACCTGCTGCTGGTCGACGGCGAGGCGCTGGCCGCCGGCTGGAGCGGGGGGCTGGCCGAGCTGCGCGAGGCCGCCCAGGACCTGGGCTGGGACCTGGCCTGGGTCCGGGGCGGGGTCGTGGTCACGCCGACCGGCGGCTGGCTGCGCGACGAGGTCGGCAGCGACGGGACCGCCCCGGTGGTGAGCGCCGGCATCCTGACGGCGGGCACCTGGACGACCCCGACCCCGGAGGTGTCGCCCGCGCTGCGGCGGGTGCACGCGACGGCGTGGTGGGGGCTGCTGGTCGCCCCGGAGGGCGTGCCGCCGGTCGTGTCCGCGCTGAACACGCTGGCCCAGCCGCGCGGCCCGCCGCCCGCCCCGGGCACCGCGGTCGACCCGGCGGACCCGACCGTCCTCACGGCCGCGGACCTGCTCGCGACCCAGTCGCCCGACATCGCGCGGCACCCGAAGCTCTCCCCGCAGGCCCGTCGGCTGGTGGCCGACAGCCGCCCGGCGACCCAGGTGGCGGCCGAGCGGCGGGCCGCGCTGATGACCGACCCGGCCGACCCGGCCCGGGAGATCGCCGCCGCCGCCGGCACGCTGACCGGACGGGGCGCGGCCGGCCGGCGGACCGACCTGGCGGGGCGCATCGAGGCCGCGGTGGCGCTGCTGGAGCGGACCCGGTCGGCGTTGACCGAGGTCGCCGAGGGCCGCGAGGGTCTGGCCGCGACGGCCGAGACCGAGATCACCCAGCACACCGGCAAGCTGGCGGCGGCCGAGCGGAAGACGGACCGCGGCTGGGAGGAGGGCGTGCGCAAGGCCACGGCCGACCGCGCCCACTCGGCGGAGGAGCGGCGGCGGGCGCTGGCCGTCAAGGCCCAGTACGACGCCGCGGTGGCGGGTCTGGCCGCCGCCGCCGACGCGTACGACGCGCTCAGTGCCGCACTCGAGGCAGCCCCCGCCGGGGCCCTCGACCTGGCGACCGCCGCTGTGGTCGCCGAACGGGCCGCCGACGTGGAAGCCCGCGTCGGGGAGTACCGGGACCTGCTGATCGCGACCGAGCCGCAGCCGGAGGGGCTGCCCACGGGCGTGGTGACCGGCTCGCTGCCGCGGCTGCCCGAGCTCACCGAGCTGATCAACGCCGAGCTGGCCCACCGGCGGCTGGCCCACAGGTTCACCGCGGCGGAGCTGGACGCCGCTCTGCGGGCCGGCTTCCGGCACGCGGCGTCGCCGCAGATCGCCGGCCGTGAGCCGGCCCCGGGGGCGGCCCGGATCGAGACCGACGGCCTGGTCCTGCCGGTACCGGCCCGCCGTCCCCCGGATGCCCGGTGGGCCGCGCTGACCCCGTGGGGCCGCACCGCCGCCGAGATCCGGATCAGCTGGCACGCGCTGGGTCTCGCCGAGGTGCCCGACCCGCTGCGGGCCTGGGGGCGGACGGCGGCCGAGCTGATGCTGGGCAGCCTCCCGCAGGGCGGCGGCCTGACCGGCGCGACGACGGTGCGGACCGGCTCGGTCAACGGTGGCTACCAGATCGAGGTCACCGAGCTGGTCGAGAACCTCTCGGGGGGCCGCCTGGCCGGGCTCCGCAAGGCGGTCGGCCTCAACGGCAAGCTCGGCTGGTCGCGGTCGCGGGGCAGCGTGCGGTCGGCGTCGGCGGGCAGCTACTCGCTGGGCGGGGGCGTCGCCGACAACCGGGGCGCGTCGACCCTCTACGAGGTGACCACCCAGTGGCGGGTGTCGATCCGGACCGGCAACCGGAACGGCTCGGTCGGTCCCTGGACCGAGTTCGCCCGGCTCGGCGGTCCCGAGGGCCCCGCGGCCACCGGCGGCTACACCGACGCGCGCCGGCAGGCGGACCTGACCCGGCTCTGGGTCTCCCACGCCTACGACGAGCGCGGACCGCCGCTGACCGAGACCGACCCGGCCGGACGACAGCCAGGCATGTCGTTCCCGGCCTATGCGCCGACGCAGGTCGGCGGACTGGAGCAGCTGGTCGACCGGACCGCTGCGAAGCTGCCCGGCCGCGACGGCGGGATCGGCGGATTCACCCGCGGCCAGCTGCGGGCGTTCCTGATCGCCGAGCTGGGCGGCCGGCTCGACGTCGCGTTCGAGGACGGCCTGCGGATGGTCGTCACCGACCGGCTCGGCCGGCCGGTCGCCAACCTCGTGGTCTCCGCGCGGCCGGTGCTGGACGGGATCCGGCTCGTCGGCACCGCCAGCCGCAAGGAGCTGATGGAGGACCTGCACGTCTGGTTCTCCACGATCACCCAGGGCGTCTCGACGAGCTCGGGCAGGGGATCGACCCGGGCGGTGGCCGCCGAGCTGGCGAAGGAGGCGATCGCCGACGCCCAGCGGGTCACCCCGTCGGCGGGAGCCGCCCGCACCCGGTCGGGCTCGCGCTCGGGCGGGCTGATCAGCAACCAGACGGCGATCCGCCCGGGTGTGCACCGCACCACCGGCCACACCCAGGGCTACGCCATGCGCTGGGAGTACACGGTCACGATCCAGCACCTGCGCCAGTTCGACGGCGCTGTGCACCGGGAGGAGGAGGTCACCGGCGGCGGTGACGCGCTGCTGCGGATGGCCGAGACCGACGCCTACCGCTACGGCCTGCCGGTGGACGCGGCGGCCGTGACCCGGGACGGCGCCACCACCACGGTCCGCGGCGAGCCCGTCCTGGAGGCCCCGCCCGGGCGGGCGGCTGTCCCGCCGACGAACCTGGGCAACGGTGCCGACCAGATGCGCTCGGTCGGGCACGGCATGGCCCAGGACATCCCCTGGGCCAAGGTCCGCGCCGCGCGCGAGGCCGCCGAGAAGATGCTGCGCGAGCTGCTGGTCATCCCGCCGGTGGAGATCCGGGACTGGACCCGGGACCCGGTCGTGCTGGCGAGCCAGCTGGCCAACCTGCGCGACGTCCGCGAGCTGTTCACCCCGGAGCGCTGGGAGACCGGCTACGACCGGGCCGTCAACGGCGGCCTGGCGATCACCCTGGAGAACCCGCAGTCGCCGGGGTGGGGCGGGCGCAGCGCCGAGCGGATGCAGGTGGTGGTCGAGCTCGAGCCGCTGTGGGACCAGCGCAACGAAAAGGCCGAGTACCTCGGGCACACGGCGGGCAAGCTCCAGGTCGGCCTGTTCATCCAGTCCAACACCTCGGTGACCACCGCCGGTGCGTCGTGGAGCACGACCTACGCCGCGGACCTCGGCGCGGGCGCCGCGGCGGGGGCCGACCAGGTCCCCGCCGAGCCCGGCGTGCAGTCCGAGACCACCGGGTCCGTCGGCGCGAACGCCCGGGGCGGCCGCGGCCGCAGCGCCGGGCACTCGACGGGCACCACCGTGAACGCGGTGAGCCTGCTGGAGGGCATGGGCTCCACCGCCGGCTTCGGGGTGCAGCACGAGGTCACGGTGACCCTGCGTCGGCGCGGCGCCAAGGACGAGGTGCTGACCGACCCCGACTGGACCTTCGGCATGTCGATCTGGCTGGCCGCGGACCTGCTCCCGGCCGCCTCGGAGTTCCGCAACGTCCCCCGTCGGCAGATGCCGGAGTGGATGCGGGACCGGCTGACGCCACTGGCCGTGGACGCCCGGACCCTGCACGCACGCGCCCGGGAACAGGTCCTGGACGAGCTGCGGCCCGGCTGGTACATCGACCCGGAGGGCGAGCAGCACCTGCGCGAGTTCACCGGGGTCGACCACCTGGCCGCGTCGCTGCTGGAGCTGACCACCGCCGGGTTGCGCACCTCGGTGCTGACCCGCTCGGTCACCGGGCGGACCCGGTGGGTCGATGTGGAGCTGGTCGGCCGGCCGGGCGAGACCGAGTTGCTCACCGTGGGTGACCTGCTGACCGGCGACATCAACCTGACGCTGAACTCGCTGGGCGCCGACCAGGGCCGGTCGCTGGCCGGCGGCGGCGGCGCGAACCTGGCCGGCGGCGGCAGCCAGCTCGACGTCCCGAAGGGCGGCGGCGGGATCA
>DASQMQ010000445.1:0-5033 GCA_035645455.1 Pseudonocardia sp. | reverse complement strand
AGGTGCCGCAGCCGGGGCAGCACGAACGCGCTGACGATGGCCGGGGCGCGCTCGCGCACCGCGTCGACCCCGGCCGCGACGGGCGCCACCCCGGCCTGGTGCAGCGACCCCACCAGCGCGGTGAGCAGCAGCGGGTTGCCCCCGGCGACCTCGTGGCAGGCGTCGGCGAACGCCGGCTGCACCCCGTCGCCGAGCACCCGGCGCAGCACGGCCACGGTGCCGTCGGCCGACAGCGGCGCCGGGCGCAGGACCGTGCTGCCGGGCTCGTCGCGCAGGGCCTCGAGCAGCTCGGTGTCGGCGTCCGGCTCGTGCGGGCGGGTGGCCAGCGCGATCAGCACCGGCAGGTGGTCGATGCGCCGGGCGAGGTGGTGCAGCACGCGCAGCGAGGGGCCGTCGGCCCAGTGCCCGTCGTCCACCGCCAGCAGCAGCGGCCCCTGCTCGGCCAGCGCCACGACCAGCCAGTACACCCCGTGCAGCGCGGCGAACGACGGCGTCGCGGTCGTCCCGTCGGGATCCAGCACGCGGGCCGCCAGCCGGGCGGCGCCCTCGTCGGCACCGGGCATCGCGGTCCGCGCGGCGGGTTCGAGCAGCCCGCGCACCACCCCGAACCCGAACTCCCGCTCCAGCGGGCTGCCCCGGGCGGCCAGCACCCGGAACCCGCCCCCGGCCGCGGCCGACCGGGCCGCGTCGAGCAGCCGGGTCTTGCCGATCCCGGCCGGGCCCTCGACCAGCAGCGTGCCGCCCCGCCCGGCAGCCGCCCGCTCGACGGCCGCGGCGACCAGGGCGAGCTCGCCGGCGCGCTCCAGCAGCGCCGGCCCGGAAGGCTCGGTGCGGGTCATCGTGGTCGAAACACTAGGGACCGACCCCGACGCGCGACAGGCTCCGTCGGGGGTGTGCTGGCGTCCCACTGAACCCGAACACCCGGAGACCGCGATGGGTCCGATCAGCAGCCCGCTCCCGCAGGTCGACGTCCCGGACGTCGACCTGCCCACCTTCCTGCTCCGCCACCGGGCCGCCCGCGCCGACCGGCCGGCCTACGTCGACGGGCCGTCCGGGCGCACCATCACCTTCGGCGCCCTCGGCCCGATGGCCGGCCGGTTCGCCGCCGGGCTGGCCGCCCGCGGCTTCGGCCACGGCGACGTGCTGGCGATCCTGGCGCCGAACCTGCCCGAGTGGCCGGTCGCGATGCTCGGTGCCCAGGTCGCCGGCGGCGCGGTCACCCCGGTCAACCCCCTCTGGACGGTCGACGAGATCGCCGCGCAGCTGCGCAGCTCGCGCGCCCGCGCGCTGTTCACCGTGGAGCCGTTCCTGGACGTCGCCCTCGCCGCCGCCGGCTCCGCCGAGGTGATCGTGCTCGGCGCCCCGCGGGCCGGCGTGACCACCTTCGCCGAGCTGATGGCGACCCCCGGACCGGTCCCCCGGGTACCGATCGACCCGGCCGTCGACCTGGCGATGCTGCCCTACTCGTCGGGCACCACCGGGCTGCCCAAGGGGGTCCGGCTGACCCACGCGAACCTGGTCGCGAACACCTGCCAGGCCTCCGCGGTGCTCGCCCCCACCCCGGACGACGTCATGATCGGCACGCTGCCGTTCTTCCACGCGGCCGGGTTCTGCGCGTCGATCTGCCTGACCCTGCGGGCCGGCACCACCGTCGTCACGATGCCCCGGTTCGACCTCGTGCAGTGCCTGCGGATGATCGAGACCCACCGGGCCACGGTGCTGCCGGCCGCCCCACCGATCGTGCTGGGCCTGGCCCACCACCCCGCGGTGGACCGCTTCGACCTGACCTCGCTGGACTTCGTGATCAGCGGGTCGGCGCCGCTGTCCGCGGAGCTGGAGGCGGCCTGCGCGGCCCGGCTGGGCCGGCCGGTGCTGCAGGTCTACGGGCTCACCGAGACCAGCCCGATCGTGTCGATCTCCCGCCGGGACGGGGCCGGGCGGGCTCCCGGCGGGGTCGGCACCCTGGTGCCGAACACCCAGGTGCGGCTGGTCGACCCGGTCACCGGGGCGGAACTGGCGGCCGGCGACACCGGCGAGCTGTGGGTGCGCGGGCCGCAGGTGATGGCCGGCTACCTCGACGACCCGGCGGCCACCGCCGCGACGATCGACGACGACGGCTGGCTGCACACCGGTGACCTGGGCACGGTCACCGCGGCCGGCGAGGTGGTCGTCACCGACCGGGTCAAGGAGCTGATCAAGGTCAGCGGGTTCCAGGTGCCGCCGGCGGAGCTGGAGGCGCTGCTGGGCACCCACCCCGCGGTGGGCGACGTGGCCGTCGTCGGCCGGCCGGACCCGAGCTCCGGCGAGCGGCCGGTGGCCTACGTGGTGGCCCGTGGCGAGCTGGACGCCGGCGCGCTGGTCGAGTGGGCGGCCGGGCGCTCCGCGGGCTACAAGCGGCTGGCCGAGGTGGTCGTGGTGGCGGCGATCCCGCGCTCGCCGGCCGGGAAGATCCTGCGCCGGCTGCTGCGGGAGGACACCGCCGCGCCGGCACCCCGCTGACGCCCCGGGACTACGCTGGCCCCCGGAGCCGGAGGTGGGCACGCATGCTCGAGTTCGACGACCGCGCCGCCCGCGGCATCCAGCGCGTCTACTCCACCCCCGACGTGGTCGCCCAGCGCGCCGAGGTGCTGGCGCTGCTGGTCGCCCGGCCCGGGGAGCGGGTGCTCGACGTCGGATCCGGGCCGGGCTTCCTGGTGGCCTCGCTGGCCGAGGCGGTCGGACCGACCGGCGCCGTGCACGGGCTCGATCCCAGCGGGCCGATGAACGCCCTGGCCCGCGAGCTGACCGCGGCCCAGGACTGGGTGCACATCGACGAGGGCGACGCGCTCGCGCTGCCCTACCCGGACGCCGCCTTCGACGTCGCGGTGTCCACCCAGGTCTACGAGTACGTGTCCGACATCCCGGCCGCCCTCGCCGAGCTGCGCCGGGTGCTGCGGCCCGGCGGCCGGGCGCTGGTGCTGGACACCGACTGGGACTCGCTGGTGTGGAGCGTGGCCGACCGCGAGCGGCACCGGCGGGTGCTGGCGGCCTGGGACGAGCACCTGGCCGACCCGCACCTGCCGGCCACGCTGGCCGGGCAGCTGCGCCGGGCCGGGTTCCGGGTCACCGACCGGACGCTGGTCCCGCTGTTCAACCCGCGCTACGAGCCCGACACCTACAGCGCGATGACCATGGAGACGATCGCCCGGTTCGTGGTCGGCCGCCAGGGCCTCACCGCCGCCGACGCCGACGGCTGGCTCGACGACCTGCGCACCCGCGGGGCTCAGGACGACTACCTGTTCAGCGTCAACCGCTACTGCTTCCTGGCCCTGGCCGACGGGTCGACCGACGGTCCGGCCGACGGCTGATCCAGCCGGGCGGCCCGGGCGTGCAGGTAGCGCTGGCGCGGCAGGCTGGTCGCGCGGTCCGCCGCGGCCAGGTAGGACGCCCGCGCGCCGGCCCGGTCGCCGGACATCTCCAGCAGGTGCCCGCGCACCGCGTGCAGCCGGTGGTCCTCGGCGATCCGCCCGTCCCCGGCCAGCTCGGCCAGCAGGTCCAGGCCGGCGGCCGGGCCGTGGGCCATCGCGACGGCCACCGCGTGGTTGAGCCGGACCACCGGGTTGTCGGCCAGCCGCAGCAGCAGCCCGTAGAGCGCGACGATCTGGCGCCAGTCGGTCTCCGCGGCGCTCGGCGCCTCGTCGTGCACCGCGGCGATCGCGGCCTGCAGCTGGTAGGCGCCGGTGTCGCCGCGGGGCAGCACCTCGGTCAGCAGGGCCACGCCCTCGGCGATCCGGGCGGCGTCCCACCGGCTGCGGTCCTGCTCGTCCATCGGGACCAGGGCGCCGTCGGGTCCGGTGCGGGCCTCGCGGCGGGCGTCGGTGAGCAGCATCAGGGCCAGCAGGCCGGCGACCTCGCCGGCCCGGTCGTCGTCCGCGGGCACCAGCCGGTGCAGCAGCCGGGCCAGCCGGATCGCCTCGGCGGCCAGCTCGCCGCGCTGCAGGTGCGGGCCCGAGGTCGCCGCGTACCCCTCGGTGAAGACCAGGTAGAGCACGTGCAGGACGGCGTCCAGGCGGGCCGGCCGGTCGGCCGCCGGGGGCAGGCCGAAGGGCACCCCGCTGTCCCGGATCCGCTGCTTGGCCCGGGTGATCCGGCGGGTCATGGTGGCCTCCGGGACCAGGAACGCCCGGGCGATCTCGCCGGTGCCCAGGCCGCCCACCGCGCGCAGGGTGAGCGCGATCTGCGCGGCCGGCGACAGCGCCGGGTGGCAGCACAGGAACAGCAGCACCAGGGTGTCGTCGGCGTCGGGCGGGTGGTCCGCGGCGGGGGTCACGCGGCGCTCGGGCGGCGTCCGGGCGGCGTCCGCGTCCTCCCGCCGCCGGCGGGCCTGCTCGCTGCGCAGCAGGTCGGTGAGCCGGCGGGCGGCCACGGTGATCAGCCAGGCGCGCGGGTCGTCCGGCACGCCGGTGCGCGGCCAGCCGGTGGCCGCGGCCAGCAGCGCCTCCTGGGTGGCGTCCTCGGCCGCGTCGAAGTGCCCGAACCGGCGCACGACCGCGCCGAGCACCTGCGGCGCCAGCCGGCGCAGCAGGTCCTCGGTGCGGTCCCCGGCCACCGGCGTCAGACCGCCAGCTCGTCGGTGCTCTCCAGGATCGGCCGGACGTCCACGTACTCGCCCTCGGCCTCCGGGTTGACCAGCCCGGCGGCGATCTCGATGGCCCGGTCGAGGCCGGCGCACTCCACGATCGTGTACCCGGCCAGCACCTCCTGGGTCTCCGGGTAGGGCCCGTCGGTGACCACCGGTGCGCCGCCGCGCAGCCGGACCCGCCGGGCGTGCACCGGCGCGGTGAGCCCCTGGGAGTCCACCAGCTCGCCGGACTCCACCAGCTCGCGGTGGAAGGCGCCCATGTACTCGTGCATCGCCGCGACCTGCTCGGGCGTCATCGCCGGCTTGTCCCCCGGCCGGCCGGCCATGACGTCGTAGTCCTGCTGGGAGCCGTACAGCAAGATCATGTATTTCACGGTGGGCCTCCTCGTGGGCGCCCCGTCGGCGCCCTCGG
>DASQMQ010000444.1:0-4323 GCA_035645455.1 Pseudonocardia sp. | reverse complement strand
GGGACACCCCGCTCGCGATCGTCGTGCTGCTGGTGCTGCGCGACGGCGAAGCGCTGCTGGCCCCCGACGACGACCTCGCCCTCGCCCCCGGCGACGAGCTGCTGCTCACCGGGCTGGCCCCGGCCCGCCGCAGCCTGGAGGCCACCCTGCTGCTCGACGCCGTCCGCAGCTACGTGCAGACCGGGCAGCGGGTGGCCAGCGGCTGGCTGTGGCGTCGGCTGTTCGGCTGACCGACGCCCCGGCTCACGGCTCGGGGACCAGCACGACCTTGCCGCGCAGGGTGCCGGCGTCGCTCTCCGCGTGGACGGCGGCGAGCTCGCCGAACGGGCGCCGGGCGGCCACGTCGATCCGCAGCTCACCGGCGTCCACCAGGGCCACCAGCTGGGCGAGCTGGCCGGCGTCGCTGCGCACGTAGACCTCCGCGACGCGGACGCCGGGGACCGCCGCCGGTGCCGGCGGGGTGAGGTTGAGGAACGATCCGCCCGGCCGGACCAGGCCGAGCAGCGCCGCGCCCTGCTCGGGCAGCCCGGCGACCAGGTTCAGCAGCACGTCGACCGGCTCGGTGACGGCCTCGGTCAGCGGCGTCGCGGTGTGCAGCACGACCTCGTGGGCGCCGTGCGCACGGACGACCTCGCTGCTGCGCGGGCTGGCCGTGGCCAGCACCGTCGCCCCGGCCCGGGCGGCGAGCTGGACGGCGTAGCCGCCGACCGCCCCGCCCGCCCCGTTGATCAGGACCCGCTGGCCGGGCCCCAGGTCGGCGTGCTCGGTCAGGGCCTGCCAGGCGGTCAGCCCGACCGCGGGCAGGGCGGCCGCGTCGGCCAGCGGGACCGTGGTCGGCGCGGCGGTCAGCAGCTCGGCGGGGGCGGCGACGAACTCGGCCGTGGCGCCGGGGGCGGTCATGGGCAGCATGCCGATCACCGCGTCGCCGACCCGCAGACCGGTGACCCCGGCCCCGACCTCGGTCACCGTGCCCGCGACGTCCACGCCCGGGACGTGCGGCAGGGTGACCGGGAACACCGGTTGCAGGTAACCGCCCCGGATGCCGGCGTCGACCCCGTTGAACGAGGTGCCCGCGACCCGCAGCACGACCTGACCGGGACCGGGGGTGGGGCGGTCGGCCTCGTCGACGCGCAGGACATCCGGCGCGCCGTACCCGTGGTAGCGCACTGCCTTCATGGGAGCCTCCTCCATCAGATGCTTCGAACTTGAAGCACATGGGAGACTCTAGCACTGTGCTACGAACTCGAAGCACGTATTCTGGTCCCTGTGACCGAGCCCGCACCAGCGGACCCCGCCGAACTGGGGCCCGCCGAACTCGCCGCCTACTTCGCGCTGATGGAGGTGAGCAGCCTGCTCCAGCACGCCGTCGAGCAGCAGTTGCGCGCGGCGGGCGACCTGAGCCTGGTGCAGTTCAAGCTGCTCGCGCGGCTGCGGGCCGCAGGGGGGCAGCAGCGGATGACCGACCTCGCCGACGGGCTGGTGCACAGCCGCAGCGGGCTCACCTACCAGGCCCGGTTGCTGGCCGAGGCCGGGCTGGTCACCCGCAGCCCCTCGGTCGACGACGACCGCGTCGTCGTGCTCGCGCTGACCGACGCCGGGCGCGAACGCCTGGCCGCGGTGCTGCCCGGCCACGTCGAGGAGGTGCGCCGGCTGCTGCTGGACCATCTCGACCCGGCCGACCTCGCCACGCTCACCGCTCTGCTCGGGCGGGTGCGCGACCGGATGCGCGCCGCGCCGCCCCGCTCCGCGGCCCCGCGGGGGCGCCGGGTCAGCGGTGGTGGACCGGCAGCGACCTGATCCCGTTCAGCTGCCCGCCCGCTCGGTGTCGGCGGTGCCGCGCGGCTGGGCGTTCCACCAGACCGGGGCGGCGCGGCGCAGCTCGCGGATCCGGCCAGCGGCGCGCCCCGGACACGACGACGCCGGGAGGCCCGTCGTGGACCTCCCGGCGTCGTGACGTGCGACTACTTGGAGCTGGACGACTGGCGCACGGTCTGCGCCGATTCCTTGGCCTGGCCCTGGACGTGCTCGGCCGCGACGCGGCTCTCGTCGGCCACGGTCTGCCCGGCTTCGGTCGCGGTCGACCGCACCGACTGGAGGGCTTCCTGCGCCGGTCCGGCCAGGTTGTCCTTGACCTCGTTGGCCACCTCGGTCAGCGGGCCGCGCAGCTCGGCCGCGCGCTCCTGGGCCTGGGTGGCGACCTCCTGCTCGCGGCGGGTCGCCGGGAGCAGCGAGGACAGCAGCCACCCGGCACCGAACGCGATCACGCCGGCGGCCAGCGGGTTGCCCCGGGTCTGCTGGCGGATCGCGGACGGTGCGGCCTGCGCCGCGTCCGCCACGGTGGACGCCGCGTTCGACGCCGCGCCGGACACGCTGCTCGCGGCCGAGGAGGCGGTGTCGGTCACGGTGCCCACGGCGTGCTGGGCGGTGTCCCGCACGCCGCCGCCGGACCCACCGATGTGAGTGCCGCTCGTGCTGTGCGTGTTCGGCATGCTGCCCATCACCTGGTCCTTCCAGCGGTTCGCGGTGTCCTTCACCCGGTCGACCCGGCGCTCGACGATCCGGCTCGGGCTGACCTTCTCCGTCAGCACGTCCACGTCGCTGCTCAGCGCGGCCTGGGTGCGCTCGATCTCGCGGCGGATCTGGTCGGGATCATTGCTGCTCGGCGTGGTCATGCCGATCCTCCTCGGTTGCCCTTGAGGGCGTCAGGAACGTTGCTGAGGGTGTCGACGGTGCGCTCGGGCTTGGGGTGCACCTGCTGGAGCCGCTGGCGGCCGATCACGAACAGCACGCCGGCGACGATCGCCCACAGCGCGGCCACGATCAGCCCGGCCCAGCCGGCGTCCATCACGTTGGACAGCCCGGCCCACAGGGCCAGGGACAGGAACAGCACCACGAAGAACGCGGCGAACCCGGCGCCGCCGAGCAGGCCGGCGCCCTTGGCGGTCTTGGTCGCCTCCTGCTTGAGCTCGGCCTGGGCCAGCGCCAGCTCCTGGCGCATCAGCGTGGACAGGTCGCGGGTGACGTTGCCGATCAGCTCACCGACCGACACGTCGCTCACGTCGATGCCGTGCTCGGCCCGCGCGTGCGAGTGCGCGGTCGGGTCGACAGGCGGCGGGGCCGCGTAGGCGCCACCGGCGGGGGGTGGGGTGGCGGCGGTCATCGGCGGTTGTCCGGGTCGTAGCCCTGGTCCTGGACGTACTCGCCGACGGTGGTCTGCTCGTCCAGCGCGTGCGCCGGACCGCCGGGCCGCGGCGGGACCTGGTCACCGGGCGTGTACGGAACCGTGCCGGGGCCGGGCGGGACCACGTCCGGGGTGTAGGGCCGCGGCGCCGTGGCCGGCACGCCGCCGAGCTCGTCGTAGGGCATCGGCGAGGGCGGAACGGCCGGGTAGCCGGCAGCCGGGACCGCCGGTCGGGGGGCCGGGCTCGGGTACTGGCCGCCGGCGTACTGCCCGCCGGTGTACTGCGGGCCGCTGTCGGTGTCGCGACGGGCGTCGACCGCGCCGCGGGTCAGCCGACCGGCGAGCACACCGGCGATCGCCGCGCCGGCCAGGAACGCGCCGGGGCGACGACGGGCGAAGGAGCGCAGGTCCTCGAGGAGGTCGGCCGGCTCGCGCTGGTCGAGCCAGCCGGCCAGGTCGTCCACCCGGGAGGCGGCCTGCGCGGCCAGGTCGGAGGCCGGGCCGCGGTTCTCGCCACCGGTCATCTCGTGCAGTTCGGCGGCGAGCGCGCGCAGCGTCCCGGTCACCTTCTGCTGGCCGCCGCGGGCCTGCTCGGTCACCTGGCCACGGGCCTGGCGCAGCAGGTCCTTCGCCTCGCGGCGGGCCTGGTCGGTGACCTGGCCGACCTGCTCCTTGGCGGTGCCGACGACGTGCCGACCGGCGTCGGCCGTGCTGGCGCCGAGCTGTCCGGCCTGGTCGCGGGCCACCTCGGTGGTCGAGCCGTCGTCCGGGGTGCCACTGGTCGGGATGCGGCCGGCGGCGGGCGCCGCCGGCGGGAGTCCGCTCGTCTGCTGGGTCATACGTCCCGACTACCCCATTGTGTCGCGGTCAACCGAATCGATGCGGAGGTTCCCCGGATTCGGGTGCATCCGGATCGGGGGGTGCGCCGGTAGTGGGGGGTGAAGGTTCTCCCCACCATGTTCGGAGGAACGATGCGACGCCTCACCACAACGCTCGGCGGTGGGCTGGCCGCCTGCGCGCTCATCCTGGCCACCGCCCCGCTGGCCACGGCCCAGGAGACCGGACAGGTCCGGGTCGTGCACGGCATCCCCGACACCCCGGTCGACGTCTACGTCGACGGCCAGCGCGCCCTGGACGACTTC
>DASQMQ010000443.1:0-12050 GCA_035645455.1 Pseudonocardia sp. | reverse complement strand
CGGCGCTGGCCGCGTCCGACCGGCGGATCGGCGGATGAGCGCCATCTCCTCCGAGGCCACCACCGTCGCGCTGCGCCACCCCGCGGGCCCGCGACCGCGCCGGGTCGGCGTGCTGGGCTGGGTGTACCGGCTGCTGCTCGGCGGGCTGGTGCTGGCCCTGCTGGTGGTGGGCGGCACCGCCTTCCGGGTGTGGCAGGTGGCCAGGGTCGACGACCGCCAGCCGGTGGACGCGGTGGTCGTGCTGGGCGCGGCCCAGTACGACGGCGACCCCAGCCGGATCTTCGAGTCCCGGCTGCGGCACGCCGAGACGCTGTTCGAACGCGGCGTCGCGCCGCGGATCGTGACCACCGGCGGCGGCCGCCCCGGCGACGTCTACACCGAGGCCGAGGCCGGTCGGCGGTTCCTGGTCGAGCGCGGCGTGCCGGCCGACGCCGTGATCGCCGTGCCGGAGGGCAGCGACACGCTGAGCAGCCTGCAGGCCGTCGCCGTGCGCGCCGGGCAGGACGGCTGGACCTCGGCGGTGATGGTGAGCGACCCGTGGCACTCGCTGCGCGCCCGCATCATGGCCCACGACGCCGGGCTGACCGCGTCGACCTCGCCCACCCGCAGCGGCCCGGTCGTGCAGACCCGCGAGACCCAGGCCCGCTACATCGTCCGGGAGACCGCGGCCACCCTGTTCTACCGGCTCACCCACGCCTCGGTCGACGCGTCGGTGGGCGCCGACGCCGCGGACGTCGGCTGAGCCGGTGGACGCCGGCCACCCCGACCACGGCTACTCCGAGCACGATCGGGCCCGGCTGGTCCCCGAGCCGCCCAAGTACGCCGGCCGGACCGACCGGCGCAGCCCGTTCTCCCGCGACCGGGCGCGGGTGCTGCACTCCGCGGCGCTGCGCCGGCTGGCCGGCAAGACCCAGGTCATGGGGCCGGGGGAGGGCGCGGAGGTGTCCGGGATCCCGCGCACCCGGCTGACCCACTCGCTGGAGGTCGCCCAGATCGGCCGCGGGATGGCCGAGGACCTGGGCTGCGACCCGGACGTGGTGGACACCGCCGGGCTCGCCCACGACATCGGCCATCCGCCGTTCGGGCACAACGGCGAGCGCGCCCTGGACGAGTTCGCGGCGCCCTGCGGCGGGTTCGAGGGCAACGCGCAGACCCTGCGCATCCTGACCCGGCTGGAACCGAAGGTCGGCGACGGCCCGGTCGGCGGGCTCAACCTGACCCGCGCCTGCCTGGACGCGGCCGCCAAGTACCCGTGGCCGCGCCGGCCGGGCCTGCGCAAGTACGGGGTCTACGCCGACGACGCCGCGGTGTTCGACTGGGTCCGCGCCGGCGCGCCGGAGTTCCGCTGCTGCATCGAGGCCCAGGTCATGGACTGGGCCGACGACGTCGCCTACTCCGTGCACGACGTCGAGGACGGCATCCTCACCGGCCGGATCGACCTGACCGCGCTGGCCGCCAGGGGGGAGCGCTCGGCGCTCGTGGCGCTGGCCGCCACCCACTTCGGCGCCGAGCCCGCCGCGCTCGACGCCGCCGCGGAGGCGCTGCTCGCGCTGCCGGTGGTGGACGCCGTCCGCGGGTTCGACGCGGCCACCGCGCCGGTCGCCGCGCACCAGGCGCTCAAGCGGCTGACCAGCGAACTGGTCGGCCGGTTCGTGATCGCCGCCAGCGACGCCACCCGGGCCGTGCACGGCGACCGGCCGCTGCGCCGCTACGCCGCCGACCTGGTGGTGCCCGCGCTCGCCCGGGCCGAGGTGTCGCTGCTCAAGGCGGTCGCGCTGCGCTACGTGATGGCCGACCCGCGGCGGCTGGCGATGCAGGCCCGCCAGCGCGAACTGCTCGCCGAGCTGGCCGCGGCGCTGCTGGCCAAGGCCCCCGACGCGCTGGACGCGGTGTTCGCCCACGCCTGGAGGGACGCCCCGGACGACGCCGCCCGCCGCCGCGTCGTCGTCGACCAGGTCGCGGTGCTCACCGACCAGCAGGCCGTCGCCCGGCACGCCGCCGTCGGTCGTGCGTGAGAAACCGGGTCGTCATCGTTTCGTGACCCGGGGCGGGGCCACCGGAACGGGTGAACTAGGGTCGCGTCCCGTTCGTGAACCAGGTGGGCCCGGAGCTACCGGGACCGGGAAGGTGGGTCCATGACCAGCCGGCTCCACGGCATCGGCGCTCGGTTCGGCACCGCGTTGGCCGCCGTCGGCCTCGCTGTCGGCCTCGCCGCCTGCAGCTCCGACGCCGGGCCGAGCGCCGACGACCACGGGATGACCGCCGAGGACCACGCCCAGTGGGAGGCCGAGCAGGCCCAGGGCGGCGGGAACGGTGGCGGCCACACCAGCCACGGCAACGCCGCACCCGGCTCGCTGGAGCTGTGGGCCGTGCAGACGCGGCCGTTCGACCAGGTCGTCACCGACCACACCGGGCAGATCGTCTACCGCTCCGACCGCGACAGCAACCAGCCGCCCACCAGCACCTGCGTGGCCGCGCCCTGCACCGCGACCTGGGAGCCGCTGGTGATCGACGAGACGGGCGAGGTGGTCGGGCTCGGCGTCGCCGAGGACGACATCGGCACCCTCACCCGCCCGGACGGCACCCGGCAGGTCACCATCGCCGGCTGGCCGGCCTACACCCACGCCGGGGACAACGGCCAGCTCACCGGCGCCGGCGCCAACGGCGCCGAGGGCGTCTGGTTCGCGATCGCCCCCGACGGCGGGAAGGCCCTGCCCACCGCCGGCTGACCCGCGGGCGCGGTGGTTCACCCCCGGCGTGAGCTACCGCACGGCCGTGTCACGAATCCGCGCGTCGCCTCGTCCTGCCCGTGACGGAGCGAATCGAGGAGGACGACATGGGGAACTCCCGCATCCCGGCGGTACCCGCCCGCGAGGCCGGCTGGGCCGGGCGGCTGGTGTACCGCTACGCGCGCAAGAGGTTCGGGCTGATGCCCGAGCCGTTCGCGGTGGCCCGCCACCACCGCCCGCTGTTCTGGGCCGCGCTGGTGTCCGAGGCGGCCTACCAGCGGGCCTCGACCGCGCTGCCGGTGCGCGTCCGCGAACTGGCGGTGTACCGCACCGCGACCGCGGTCGGCTGCTCGTGGTGCGTCGACTTCGGCACCATGCTGCAGCGCCTCGACGGGCTGGACATCGACCGGCTCCGGCACGTCGACGACTACGCGAGCAGCCCGCTGTTCGACCGGGCGGAGCGGCTGGCCATCGCCTACGCCGACGCGATGACCGCGCAGCCGATGACGGTCACCGACGAGCAGGTCGCCGAGCTGGAGGCCGAGCTGGGCCGGGCCGGGGTCATCGAGCTGACCCAGCAGATCGCGCTGGAGAACATGCGGGCCCGCAGCAACCACGCGCTCGGCATCACCGACCAGGGCTTCGACGCGGTCTGCCAGGTGCGGCTCACCCCGGCAGCCGGGTCAGCTTCGCGGGGTTGAGCACGCCGTAGACGGCGGTGATCCGGCCCTCGCGCAGGGCCAGCACGTTCACCGCGAGGCCGGTGTGCCCGGCCGGGCCGAGCGTCCCCAGCTCGCCGTTGACCAGCACCGGCCTGGCCGCGGACATCAGTTCGGGCCCGTAGCGGTCGAGCAGGCCCAGCAGCAGCCGGGCGACCCGGTCCGCGCCGACCACCGTGCGCCGCGCCGCCGGCACCTGCCCGTCGCTGTCGTTGACCAGCACGGCGTCCGGGTGCAGCAGGGCGACCAGCGCGCCGTGGTCGGCGCGGGTCATCGCGTCCGCGAACGCGGTCAGCACCCGCTGCTGCTCGGCCACCGCGGCCCGCGGCGGCGGATCGGCCGCGGCCACGATCCGGCGGGCCCGCGAGGCGTGCTGGCGCGCGGTGCCCTCCGGACAGCCCAGGATCCCGGCGATGTCGGCGAACGGCAGGCCCAACGCCTCGTGCAGGACGAACGCCACCCGCTGCGGCGGGGTCAGCCGCTCCAGCACCACCATCGCCGCCATCCGCACGCCCTCGTCGCGGACCACCGCGGCCAGCGGGTCGTCGGGCTCTCCGGTGGTCACCAGCGGCTCGGGCAGCCACGGGCCGACGTAGCGCTCGCGGCGGGCCGCGGCCGAGCGCAGCCGGTCCAGGCAGATCCGGCCGACCACGGTGGTCAGCCAGGCCCGGACGTCGCGCAGCCCGGCCCGCTGCGCCGGGTCCAGCCCGGCCAGCCGCAGCCAGGCCTCCTGGACGGCGTCCTCGGCGTCGGCGAGGCTGCCGGTGATCCGGTAACCGACCCCGATCAGGTGCCCGCGGTGCTCCTCGACCTCGCCGGTGAATCCGCTGCGGACCTCACGGGTGGTCTCTGGGGGGAACTCGCCCGGCACGCCCGCGACGCTACCCCGGCACGGCGGGCGGGGGGTCCACCGGCAGCGGCTGCCCGGGGCAGTCACCCAGCACCCGGGCGATGGCGTCGCGCTCGGCCGCGGTGACCCACAGCCCGTACTTGGCCTTGACCGCCACCTGCCGGGCGACGTAGTCGCAGCGGAACGCCCGGTTCGGCGGCAGCCAGGTGGCCGCGTCGCCGTCGCCCTTGGACTGGTTGGACGGCCCGTCGACGGCCAGCAGGTTGAGCGGGTCGTTGCCGACCAGCTCGCGGGTGGCCGCGTCGAGCTGCTGGGCGCCCTTCTGCCAGGCGTCCGACAGCGCCACGACGTGGTCGATCTGGACGTCGTCGCTGGTGTCCCGGCCGCGCACGAAGGCGATCTCGGCGCCGGTGAACGGGTCGGTCAACCGGCCGGTCACCACCACGCAGTCGCTGCCCTCGCGGAAGGTCTCCCCGACCAGGTCCCGGGCGAGCACGTCGTTGCGCTGGTCGCAGCCGTTGCGGTCGACGTCGCCCCAGCGCTGGCCGAACTCGTCGCGGTCGTAGCCGGTCTTCGGGGCCCGGCCCTTGACCTCCAGCGCGGCCAGCGCGGTGGCCGCGTCGCCGGTGGGCGCCGCGACCGGGGCGCCGGGACCCCCGGTGCCGGTGGTCGTCGACGGCAGGGTCTCGATCAGATCGGTCAACCCGCCGCACCCGGTCGCCGTGCCGACCAGCGCCGTCGCCAGCACCGCCGCCCCGAGACGTGCCCGCCAGCTCATCTCCACCACTTCCCGTGCAGGTCAAGATCGAAACAGTCCCTTACCTGCGGGGTGTCCCGGGCGTGCAACCGGCACGGCGGGTCGGCCGAACGGACGAAGGATGCTCGGCAACCCCCTACCCGTGACCGAGGCGGGGCTCCGGTCGGCGGCGCATCGTGGTGACCATGCTGACCAGTCTGCTCACCGTCACCGCGGCCGCCATGGGCATGGTGATCCTGCTCCTGATGGCCGCCGTGCCCGCCCTGCTGGCCCTCCCCGCCGCCCGCCCCACCGCGGCGCGGACCGGCCGCCGGCGCGCGGCATAGACTCGGGCCGTGGCAGGGCGGATCCGGGACAGCGACATCGCCGAGGTCCGGGACCGCACCCGGATCGACGAGCTGATCGGCGAGTACGTGGCCCTGCGTCGGGCCGGCGCCGGGTCGCTGAAGGGCCTGTGCCCGTTCCACGACGAGAAGTCGCCGTCGTTCAACGTGCGCCCCTCGCACGGCACCTTCCACTGCTTCGGCTGCGGCGAGGGCGGCGACGCGTTCGCCTTCGTGCAGAAGATCGAGGTCGTCGGGTTCGTGGAGGCCGTGGAGCGGCTGGCCGACCGGCTCGGCTACCGGCTGACCTACGAGGGCGGCGGCAGTTCGGTCCAGCGCGACCGCGGCACCCGCTCCCGGCTGCTGGACGCCAACAAGCGGGCCGCCCAGTTCTACGCCGAGCAGCTGCGCACCCCCGAGGCGGCGCCCGCGCTGCGGTTCCTGACCAGCCGCGGCTTCGACTCCGCCGCGGCCACCCGGTTCGGCTGCGGGTACGCCCCGGCCGGCTGGGACGTGCTGACCAAGCACCTGCTGGCCGCCGGGTTCGGCGTGGACGAGCTGATCAAGGCCGGGCTGGCCAAGGAGGGCCGGCGCGGCCCGATCGACCGGTTCCACCGCCGGCTGCTGTGGCCGATCCGCGACCTGGGCGGCGAGGTCGTCGGGTTCGGCGCCCGGCGGATCTTCGACGACGACGGCATCGAGGCCAAGTACCTCAACAGCACCGACTCGCCGATCTACCGCAAGTCCCAGGTGCTGTTCGGGCTCGACCTGGCCAAGCGGGAGATCGCCAAGCGCCGCCAGGTGGTGGTGGTCGAGGGCTACACCGACGTGATGGCCATGCACCTGGCCGGGGTGCCGACCGCGGTCGCGTCCTGCGGCACGGCGTTCGGCGGCGAGCACATCGCGGTGATCCGCCGGCTGATCGGGGACGACTCGTTCGACCTGGGCGAGGTCATCTACACCTTCGACGGCGACGCGGCCGGGCAGGCCGCCGCGCTCAAGGCCTTCGACGGCGACCAGGCCTTCGCCGCGCAGACCTTCGTGGCCATCGCCCCGGACGGCCAGGACCCCTGCGAGCTGCGCCAGAGCCACGGCGACACCGCGGTGCGCGACCTGGTGGCCCGCCGCGAGCCGCTGTTCGAGTTCGCCATCCGCTCGATGCTGCGCGAGCACGACCTGGACACCGCCGAGGGCCGGGTGGCCGCGCTGCAGCGCACGGTGCCGCTGGTGTCCCGGATCCGCCGCGAGGACCTGCGCGACGAGTACGCCCGCCGGCTGGCCGGCTGGGTCAGCTGGGACGACATCGCGATGGTGGTCCGCCGGGTGCGCGAGTCCGCGGGCGGCGACGTCGCCGAGATCCGCGGCCGGCGCCCCGCCCCGCCCGCCCCGCCCAAGGACGACCCCCGGCTGCACCTGCAGCGCGAGGCGCTCAAGGCCGCCCTGCAGGTGCCGGCGGTGGCCGGCCCGGCCTACGACGAACTGCCCGAGCAGGTGTTCAGCCACCCCGCGTTCGCCGCGGTGCACCGCGCGGTGCAGGCCGCGGGCGGGGTGTGCGGCGGCCGGGACGGCTCGGCCTGGCTGGAGGCGGTGCAGGCGCAGGCCAACGAGGAGACCCGCAAGCTGGTCATCGAGCTGGCCGTGGAGCCGCTGGAGCTGCCCCGGCGCAACGTGGAGGAGGCCCGCTACGTGGGCAGTGTGATCGCCGGGGTGCGGCTGGCGCTGGTCGAGGCCCAGGTCGCCGAGCTGAAGTCGCGGCTGCAGCGGACCAACCCGATGGAGGAGGCCGACGCCTACCACCAGATCTTCGGCGACCTGGTGCCGCTGGAGCAGTACCGGATCGCGCTGCGCGGGAAGGCCGCCCGATGAAGCTGCCCAGGGTGCTGCGCCGGCTGACCGGGCGCGACGGGCTGCCCGAGCGGTTCGCCGGCACCCTCGACGCCGACGAGCGGGTGCTGGCCGTGGCCGAGGTCGCCGGGCGCGACGCGCACCTCGTCGCCACCTCGACCGGGCTGTGGCTGCCCACCGACGACACGCCCCGCCGGGTCGGCTGGCACCTGGTCAGCAAGGCCACCTGGCAGCACGGCGCGCTGGTGCTGATCGAGGCGACCGAGGCCGAGGAGGTGGACGGCGCGGTGCTGCTGACCGACCTCCCGGCGGTGCGCTGGCGGCTGTCCGACCCGGGCCGGGTGCCCGAGGTGGTGCACCAGCGGGTGACCGGCTCGATCCGCTCGCGCCACCACCGCGAGCTGCCCGGGGGCGGCGCCTGGTTCGTGCAGCGCAAGGTGGCCGGCCGGGACGGGATCGTGCTGCAGGTCCGCCCCGACCCGGGCACCGACGCCGACACCGTGCGCCGGGTGGCCGGGGCGGTCGCCCGCGCGACGGGCCTGGGATGACCGGCACCACCTGGGACCCGGCGCTCTACCTGGCCTTCGACGACCACCGGGCGCGCCCGTTCCAGGACCTGCTGGCCCGCGTCGGCGCCCGGGACCCGCGCCGGGTCGTCGACCTGGGCTGCGGGCCCGGTCACCTGACCGGGCTGCTGTCCGCCCGCTGGCCGGCCGCGACGGTGACCGCGCTCGACTCCTCGGCCGAGATGGTCGCCGCGGCCCGCGAGCGCGGGCTGGCCGTCGAGCAGCGCGACGTCGTCGACTGGGTGCCGGCGCCGGACACCGACGTCGTGATCACCAACGCGGTCCTGCACTGGGTGCCCACGCACCCCGACCTGTTGCCCGGCTGGCTGGCCGCGCTGCCGTCCGGGGCGTGGTTCGCGATGCAGGTCCCCGGCAGCTTCGGCGCCCCGTCGCACGTCCTGGTCCGCGAGCTGGCCGCCGAGCCGCGCTGGGCCGGGCGGATCGACCTGCCGGCGGAGGGGTCGGTGCTCGACCCGGCCGGCTACGCCGACCTGCTGGCCGGCACCGGCGCCCGGACCGACGTCTGGGAGACCACCTACCTGCACCGGCTGACCGGCTCCGACCCGGTGCTGGAGTGGATCAGCAGCACCGCGCTGCGCCCGGTCCGCGACGCCCTCGACCCCGACGGGTACGCCGCCTTCCGCGCCGAGCTCGCCCCGCGCCTGCGCACCGCCTACCCCGCTCGCCCGGACGGCTCCACCTGGTTCCCGTTCCGCCGGATCTTCGCCGTCGCCCGGACGCCCTGACGCGCTGGTGGCGGGTACCCGCCGGCCCTGGTGACCGGCGCGTCCCGCGGGCTGGGCGCGGAGATCGCCGCCCGGCCCGCTGCCGCGGGCCAGGACGGTTGCGATCGACGATGGCATCCGGACCGCGGCGGGCAGTAGCTTCGACGGCGAGCGTCGCCGTCAGCCGCTCGCCGCCCGTGGTGCTGTAGGGAGTCGCTTTGCCGTCCAAACCCGTCCTGATGACCGTCGACGACGACCCGGGGGTGAGCCGATCGGTGGCCCGCGACCTGCGCCGCCGCTACGGCCAGGATTACCGGATCGTGCGCGCCGAGTCCGGCGCCGACGCCCTGGAGGCGCTGCGCGAGCTGACCCTGCGCGGCGAGCCGGTGGCCGCGATCCTGGCCGACTACCGGATGCCCGGGATGAACGGCATCGAGTTCCTCGAGCAGGCCATGGACGTCGCCCCGCACGCCCGCCGGGCGCTGCTCACCGCCTACGCCGACACCGACGCCGCCATCCAGGCGATCAACGTGGTGGACGTCGACCACTACCTGCTCAAACCGTGGGACCCGCCGGAGGAGAAGCTCTACCCGGTGATCGACGCGCTGGTCGAGACCTGGCGCGCGGTCGGGGTGCGGCCGATCGACGAGATCCGGGTGATCGGGCACCGGTGGTCGGCGCAGTGCTTCACCGCACGCGACTTCCTGGCCCGCAACCAGGTGCCCTACCGCTACCTGTCCACCGACGACCCCGAGGGCGCCCGCCTGCTGGACGCCGCCGGGGCCACCGCCGACGACGTCCCGGTGATCATCACCCCGGACGGCACCGCGCTGCGCTCGCCATCGGAGGCGGAGATCGCCGCCGTGGTCGGGCTGACCACCGACCCGGCCACCGACTTCTACGACCTGATCGTCATCGGCGGCGGCCCGGCCGGGCTGGGCTCGGCGGTCTACGGCGCGTCCGAGGGGCTGCGCACGGTGCTGGTCGAGCGCCAGGCCACCGGCGGCCAGGCCGGGCAGAGCTCGCGGATCGAGAACTACCTGGGCTTCCCCGACGGGGTGTCCGGCGCCCAGCTCACCGACCGGGCGCGCCGGCAGGCCGCCAAGTTCGGCGCCGAGGTGCTCACCACCCGCGACGTGGTCGCACTGGAGGCCCGCGGCTCGGCCCGGGTGGTCCGGTTCGGCGACGGCACCGAGATCGCCGCGCACGCCGTGGTGCTGGCCACCGGGGTGTCCTACCGCAGCCTGGACGCCCCCGGCGTGGCCGACCTGACCGGGCGCGGGGTGTTCTACGGCTCGGCGGCCACCGAGGCCCCGGCCTGCAAGGGCCAGGACGTGTTCATCGTCGGCGGGGCGAACTCGGCCGGGCAGGCCGCGGTGTTCTTCTCCCGGCACGCGGCGACGGTCACCCTGCTGGTCCGCGGGGCGAGCCTGGAGTCGTCCATGTCCAGCTACCTGATCAAGCAGCTGGACGCCATCGACACCATCTCGGTGCGCACCCGCACCGAGGTCGTCGAGGCCGGCGGCGACGGCCACCTGGAGCGGCTGGTGCTGGTCGACCGCGACAGCGGCGAGCGGGAGAGCGTCAAGGCGGCGTCGATGTTCGTCTTCATCGGCGCCGCCCCGCGCACCGGGTGGTTGGACGGCGTGGTCGTCCGCGACGAGCGCGGTTTCGTCCGGACCGGGCCGGACCTGGTCGTCGGCGGCCGGCGGCCGACCGGCTGGCCGCTGCCGCGCGACCCCTACCACCTGGAGTCCAGCGTGCCCGGCGTGTTCGTGGCCGGCGACGTGCGGGCCGACTCGGTCAAGCGGGTCGCCTCGGCCGTCGGCGAGGGCGCGATGGCGGTGACCCTGGTGCACCGCTACCTGTCGGAACAGTGAGGTCCGCCGCCGGCGTTGCACCGACGACGGAGGGAGCACCGATGACCGAGACCCCGGTCGCCCGCCAGGCCGACCGCCTCACCCCCGACCAGCTGCGCGAGCTGTTCCTGTTCGCCGACCTCACCGACGAGCAGCTGGCCTGGGTCTCCGAGCACAGCGACATCGTCGAGGTGCCGGCCGGCCAGGACATCGTGGTGGAGGGCGAGCCGGCCGGGTGCTTCTACGTGCTGCTCACCGGGTCCATCTCGATGAGCCGCAACGTCGGCGGCGAGACCGTGGAGACCACCCGCAGCGACTTCCGCGGCGCGTACTTCGGTGCCGTGCAGTTCTACCTGGAGGACGAGTCGGCGGCGCTGTACCCGGCGTCGGTGCGGGCGCTCACCGACAGCACCGTGCTCGCGCTCCCGCGCACCGACTTCGCCGAGGTGTTCACCCGCTGGTTCCCGATGGCCAGGCACCTGCTGCAGGGCATGGTGCTGGGCATGCGCAAGGGCAACCAGGCGATCAGCGAGCGGGAGCGGCTGCTGGCCCTGGGCAAGCTCTCGGCCGGGCTCACCCACGAGCTGAACAACCCGGCCGCCGCGGCCGGGCGGGCCGCCGACGCGCTGCGCGAGAAGGTCTCGGGCATGCGGCACAAGCTCGGCATGATCGCCGACGGCCGGATCGCCGGCCCGCAGCTGCAGAAGCTGGTGATGGCCCAGGACGAGTTCGTCAAGAAGGTCCGCCACGCCCCGACGCTGAGCCCGCTGCAGGCCTCCGACCGCGAGGACGAGATCAGCGACTGGCTCGACGACCGGGGCATCGCCGGCGGCTGGGACCTGGCCCCGGTGTTCGTCAACGGCGGGCTGGAGGTCGACGACCTGGAGGCGGTGCGCACCGCGTCCGACCCGGAGGTGCTCGAGGGCGCGATCCGCTGGCTGGCCTACACGGTGGAGACCGAGAGCCTGCTGCGCGAGATCACCGACGCCACCGCCCGGATCTCCAACCTGGTGCTGGCGGCCAAGCAGTACTCCCAGATGGACCGCGCCCCCTACCAGGTGGTCGACCTGCACGAGGGCCTGGACGCCACCCTGGTGATGTTCGGCCGCAAGCTCGGCGACGACACCGGGATCGGCATCGTGAAGGACTACGACCGGTCGATCCCGCCGGTCCCGGCCTACCCGGCCGAGCTGAACCAGGTCTGGACCAACATCATCGACAACGCCATCGACGCGATGCGCGAGTACGGCGACGGCACCGGCACGCTCACCGTGCGCACCGCCCTGGACGGCGAGCGGGTGCTGGTCGAGATCGGCGACACCGGCCCGGGCATCCCGCCGGACGTCCGGCAGCGGATCTTCGAGCCGTTCTTCACCACCAAGCCGGTCGGCAAGGGCACCGGGCTGGGCCTGGACGTCAGCTACCGGGTGATCGTCGCCCGGCACCACGGCGACATCGCGGTGGTCTCCGAGCCGGGCAGCACCCGCTTCCTGGTCCGGCTGCCCATCGCCGAGTCCTGAGCGGGACCGCGCGGTGTAGGCCGTGCCCCGGAGGGGTAACGCCCGGGCATGTCCGACGGTGCCGACCTGCTCGACCAGCTCGACGACCTGCGCATCGAGGACGACCACGACGGCGACCCGGTGCTGCTGCGGCCCGACGGCTCGCCGGTGGACACCT
>DASQMQ010000442.1:0-2120 GCA_035645455.1 Pseudonocardia sp. | reverse complement strand
TCCGGGGCGCCCTTGGCGTCCAGCCGGTCCAGCGCCCGCAGCGCCACGTCGGCCAGGTGGAACCCGTCCATCGGGACGTGCCCGACCTCGCCGGCCGGCAGCGCCGCGAGCAGCGCGGCGGCCAGCGTGGACTTGCCCGCGCCCGGGCTGCCGGCGATGCCGAGCACGGCCCGCCCGGGCCGCCGCAGCAGCGCGGTGGCGCGGTCGACCAGCTCGGCGAACGAACCGGCCACCGCCGGCGCTCCGATCGTCACCCGCACAGGTGTAGCCGAACCCGGCGGCCCGGGGAAGCGCGGGCCGTTCCGGATGTCGGTGCGCCGTGGGACCCTCGGGCCGTGCCGGACCCGACGCCGCCCGCCGACTACGTCGAGGCCCGCCCGCACCCCGGGCTGGCCGGGCTGGTCCTGCGCTACACCGGCTACCAGGAGTTCAGCCCGCAGCCGTTGCGGCGCCGGCAGCCGCCCAGCGGGTCGTGCACCCTGATCCTCTCGCTGGGCCCGCCGCTGCGGCTCAGCGGCCCGGCCGGGCCGAGCGCGCCGCGGTCGTTCCTGGCCGGCATGCACGACGCCACGGTGTTCACCGAGTTCACCGGGCCGCAGCGGGGCGTGCAGGTCGACCTCACCCCGTTGGGCGCGTTGACCCTGCTCGGGCGGCCGATGTCGGAGCTGGCCAACCTCTGCCCCGCGCTCGACGAGCTGGACCGTCCGGCGCTGGCCGGACTGCCCGACCGGCTCGACGCGGACCCGGACTGGCCGCACCGGTTCGCCCGGCTCGACGCCACCCTGCTGACCGCGCTCGACGCCACCCGGCTGCGACCGGACCCGGAGGTCGCGTGGGCGTGGCGACAGCTCGTGCGCACCGGCGGAACCGCCGCGGTGGCCCGGCTCGCCGAGGGCACCGGGTGGAGCCGCCGGCACCTGCAGACCCGGTTCCGCCACCAGGTCGGGCTCGGGCCCAAGACGACCGGGCGGGTGCTGCGGTTCGGCCGCGCCGCCGGACTGCTCGCCGCGGGCGCCCCCTCGATCTCCGACGTCGCCGCGAGCTGCGGCTACGCCGACCACGCCCACCTGGCCCGGGACTTCCGGGCGCTGGCCGGGTGCACCCCGGGCGAGTACCGGGCCGAGACCGCCCGACCGGGTTCCGATCCGTTCAAGCCGGCGGCCGGCGTCGGGTCCTAGCGTCGCGGCATGAGCATCCACCCCACCCTGCGCTACCCCGACCCGCAGGCCGCCATCGCGTTCCTGACCGGCACCCTGGGGTTCGTCGCCGAGCAGATCAGCACCTCCGAGGACGGCCGCATCCAGCACGCCGAGCTGAGCTTCCGCGGGACCGCCGACGACGTCCCCGGCGTGGTCATGCTGGGTCCGCGCCGGACTGCGGGCACCGACCCGTTCGACACCGGCCGCGCCGTGACCTACCTGGTGGTCGACGACCCGGACGAGCGCCACCGTCGCGCCGTGCAGGCGGGGGCCGAGGTCGTGTACGGCCCGGTCGACCAGCCCTACGGCTCGCGCGAGTTCGCGGTGCGCGACCCGGACGGCAACATCTGGTCGCTGGGCACCCACCGGCCGACGGTCAAGCCGTGAGCGCCCCGACCGACCAACCAGCCGTTCCCACAGCCGTTCCCACAGCAGTTCCCACAGCCGTTCCGGACGCCTCTCCCGCCGACCGGGCCGCCCTGGCCGGGCTGGTGTGGGGGTTCTTCCCGGCGCAGGTGGTGCACACCCTGGTCACGCTCGGTGTGCCCGACCGGCTGGCCGCCGGGCCGACGGCGGCGCCCGACCTGGCCCGCGCGGTGGCAGCCGACCCCGACGCCTTGGCCCGACTGCTGCGCGCGGGCGCCGGGCTGGGGCTGCTCGACCGCGACGGAGCCGGCCGCTGGCTGCTCACCGCCACCGGCGGGCTGCTGCGCACCGGGGTGCCCGGCGCCATGGGGCAGCTGTCCGCGCTGTTCTGCGCGGACCCGTGCTGGCGGTCCTGGGGCGAGCTGGGGTGGAGCGTGCGCACCGGGCAGGTGGCGTTCGAGAAGGTCACCGGGCGGTCCGCCTTCGAGTACCTGGCCGGCGAGCCCGGGCTCGGCGCGGTCTTCACCGAGGCGATGGCCGAGGGCACCCGGCTGG
>DASQMQ010000441.1:0-8239 GCA_035645455.1 Pseudonocardia sp. | reverse complement strand
GCGCGAGTGGGACGCGCTCGCCCCCGTCCTGACCTCGCCCGCCGGTCTGGCCGCCCGGTTCCCGGACGCGGTCGTCCAGCCCGTCCACGGCGACTCCCCGGCCCACAACGTGCTGCACACCCCCGACGGTCCGCTGGACTCCGACTTCGAGCACGTCACCGTCGGCCCCGTGGAGTGGGACCTGGTGTCCTGCGGGCCGGAGGCGGTCGCGGCCTACGAGGCGGCTGCCGGGCACGCGGTGGACCGCGACCTGCTGGCGGTCGTGGAGGCGTCGCGGATGGTGCAGCTCGCCGCCTGCTTCGCGATGGTGCCCGAGCTGCCGATGCTCGCCGAGGGGATGCGGCCGCTGCTGGAGCAGTGGCGCACCACCCCGGAGGCGGGCGACCTGCTGGGCTGACTGCGTGGATGGACGGGCGGGGTCAGGTCGGGTCGCGGTAGGCGGGGGCGCGGCGGGGGGCCCGGCGGGGGCGGCTCTCCAGCAGCGGCAGCGTCCGCGGCGCCACCACCACCGAGAGCACCACGACGCTGGTGGAGCGGCTGACGATCGACGATCGGTTCAGTGTGAGCAGGGTCTGCTGCAGGTCCTCGTGCGAGGACGCGGCCAGCCGGCACAGCACGTCCGCCGAGCCGGTGGTGGCGTAGGCCTCCAGCACCTCGGGCAGCGCGGTCAGCTCGGCGGTCACGTCGTCCAGCGCGCCCTGGGCGATCTCCAGGGTGACGAACGCCTGCACGCCGTAGCCGGCGGCGGCCACGTCGACCTCGGGTCCGTAGCCGGTGATCACGCCGGTTCGCTCCAGCCGGTCCAGCCGGGCCTGCACGGTGCCGCGGGCCACCCCGAGCGTGCGGGACAGCTCCAGCACCCCGGCCCGCGGGGAGTCGCGCAGCGCGCGCACCAGGTCGACGTCGAGCGCGTCCAGGCTGGCCGGTTCGGACATGGGCAGAATGTACAGCTCTGGGTCGGTGTGGAGGGACAAGATGGGCATCCCGGCCAGCTCGAACCGGGTCGGTTGCGCAGCTGCGCCGCGCGGGGTGTCATCGGCGCACGGCCGTGGGACCGACGCCGTCGAGGAGGCTGCACCGTGCGCATCGACCAGACCCTCACCAGCCAGGAGCGCCTGGCCGACCTCGACCTGGACCAGCTGCGCCAGCTGGTCGGGCTGGTCGAGTACGACGCCCAGGCCGACCCGTTCCCGGTGACCGGGTGGGACGCGGTGGTCTGGGCGGTCGGCAACGCCACCCAGGCCGCGCTGTTCTACCAGGTCGTGTTCGGCATGGAGCTGGTCGCCTACTCCGGCCCGGAGACCGGCAACCGCGACCACCACGCCTACGTGCTGCGCTCGGGCGCGGTCCGGTTCGTGCTCAAGGGCGGGGTCGACCCGGCCAGCGCGCTGCTGGACCACCACCGCCGGCACGGCGACGGGATCGTCGACATCGCGCTGGAGGTGCCCGACGTCGACCGGTGCATCCGGCACGCCCGGGCGCAGGGCGCCACCATCCTGGACGAGCCGCACGACGTCACCGACGAGCACGGCACGGTCCGCACCGCGGCCATCGCCGCCTACGGCGAGACCCGCCACACCCTGGTCGACCGCTCCGGCTACACCGGCCCCTACCTGCCCGGCTACGTCGCCCGCAGCTCCGGGCACGTCAAGCCGGCCGGCGCCCCCAAGCGGCTGTTCCAGGCCCTCGACCACGTCGTCGGCAACGTGGAGCTCGGCCGGATGGACTCCTGGGTCGACTTCTACAACCGGATCATGGGCTTCACCAACATGGCCGAGTTCGTCGGCGCGGACATCGCCACCGAGTACTCGGCGCTGATGAGCAAGGTGGTGGCCAGCGGCAACCACCGGGTGAAGTTCCCGCTCAACGAGCCGGCGATCGGCAAGAAGCGCTCGCAGATCGACGAGTACCTGGAGTTCTACGGCGGCCCGGGCGCCCAGCACCTGGCGCTGGCCACCAACGACATCCTGACCACCGTCGACATCCTGCGGGCCAACGGCGTGGAGTTCCTGGCCACCCCGGACTCCTACTACTCCGACCCGGCGCTGCGGGCCCGGATCGGCGAGGTCCGGGTGCCCATCGAGGAGCTGCAGGCCCGCGGCATCCTGGTCGACCGCGACGAGGACGGCTACCTGCTGCAGATCTTCACCAGGCCGATCGGCGACCGGCCCACGGTGTTCTTCGAGTTCATCGAGCGGCACGGCTCGCTGGGCTTCGGGGTCGGCAACTTCAAGGCGCTGTTCGAGGCGATCGAGCGCGAGCAGGCCCGGCGCGGCAACTTCTGAGGCGGACAGCCGGGCGCGTCCGGGGTAGGAAGACAGGCAGAGGCGACCGGGTCGGCGTCCCCGAGGAGGCGAACGATGGCGTACTACCGCAGCGTGGGCACGATCCCGCCCAAGCGCCACACCCAGCACCGCACCCCGGAAGGGGGCCTGTTCGCCGAGGAGCTGATGGGCGAGGAGGGCTTCTCCGCGGACTCCTCGCTGCTCTACCACCGGGGCATCCCGTCGGCGATCGTCGACGCCACCCCGTGGGAGCTGCCCGACCAGACCCTCACCGAGAACCGGCCGCTGCTGCCGCGCCACCTCAAGCTGCACGCGCTGTTCCCCGGCGAGGAGTGGAAGCGCGCCGACGTGGTCACCGGCCGGCGGCTGGTGCTGGGCAACGCCGACGTGCGGATCTCCTACGTCGCCGCCGGTGAGGCGTCGCCGCTGTACCGCAACGCGCTGGGCGACGAGTGCGTCTACGTCGAGTCCGGCTCGGCCACCGTGGAGACGGTCTTCGGGGTGCTCGAGGCGGTGCAGGGCGACTACGTGCTGCTGCCGCGCTCGACCACGCACCGGTGGATCCCCACCGGAGCCGAGCCGCTGCGCGCCTACGTGATCGAGGCCAACTCGCACATCGCCCCGCCCAAGCGCTACCTGTCGCGCTACGGCCAGTTCCTGGAGCACGCCCCGTACTGCGAGCGCGACCTGCACGGCCCGGGGGAACCGTTCCTGGTGGACGGCACCGACGTCGAGGTGCTGGTGAAGCACCGCGGCTCGGGCGGGGCCGTCGGCACCCGCTACGTCGTGCCCACCCACCCGTTCGACGTGGTCGGCTGGGACGGCTGCCTGTACCCCTACACGTTCAACGTGGCCGACTTCGAGCCGATCACCGGCCGGGTGCACCAGCCGCCGCCGGTGCACCAGGTGTTCGAGGGCGGCAACTTCGTGATCTGCAACTTCGTCCCGCGCAAGGTGGACTACCACCCGCTGGCGGTGCCGGTGCCGTACTACCACTCCAACGTGGACTCCGACGAGATCATGTTCTACTGCGGCGGGAACTACGAGGCCCGCAAGGGCTCCGGGATCGGCCAGGGCTCGATCAGCCTGCACCCCGGCGGGCACAGCCACGGCCCGCAGCCCGGCGCGGTCGAGCGGTCGCTGGGCGCGGAGTCCTTCGACGAGCTGGCGGTCATGGTCGACACCTTCCGCCCGATGGAGCTGGGCGAGGGCGGCACCGCCGCCGAGGACCCCGGCTACGCGTGGACCTGGTCGGGCCGCGGGCCGGGCCGGTGACCCGGATCGAGATCCCGGAGGGTTCGCTGTTCGGGCTGGACAACCTGCCCTACGGCGTCTTCTCCAGCGGCGCCGACGTGCCCCGGGTCGGCGTCCGGCTGGGCGATGCGGTGATCGACCTGTCGGTGCTGCTCGACGACCCGGTGTTCGCCGCGCCATCGCTCAACCCCTTCATGGCCCAGGGCCGCGACCGCTGGCTGGAGGTCCGCGAGCGGCTCACCGCGCGGCTGCCCGGCGACCTGCCCGACGCCGCCGTGCACCCGGTCGGCGCGGTGACCCTGCACCTGCCGTTCGAGGTCGCTGACTACGTCGACTTCTACGCCTCCGAGCACCACGCGACCAACCTCGGCCGGCTGTTCCGCCCGGACGCCGAGCCGCTGCTGCCCAACTGGAAGCACCTGCCGGTCGGCTACCACGGCCGGGCCGGCTCGGTGATCGTCTCCGGGGTGGACGTCGTCCGGCCGAACGGGCAGCGCAAGGCCCCCGACGAGGCGGCCCCGACGTTCGGGCCGAGCCGGCGGCTGGACATCGAGGCCGAGCTGGGGTTCGTGGTCGGCACCGGCACCTCGGTCGGCGTGCCGATCGGGGTGGACTCCTTCGCCGCGCACGTGTTCGGTGCGGTGCTGGTCAACGACTGGTCCGCCCGCGACATCCAGGCCTGGGAGTACGTGCCGCTGGGCCCGCACCTGGGCAAGAGCTTCGCCACCTCGGTCTCGCCGTGGGTGGTGCCGCTGTCGGCGCTGCAGGCCGCCCGGGTGCCGCTGCCCGGCCAGGACCCGCAGCCGCTGCCGTACCTGCGCGAGCGCACGTCCTGGGGGCTGGACGTCGAGCTGGCCGTGGAGTGGAACGGCGAGCAGGTCAGCCGGCCGCCGTACCGGGAGATGTACTGGTCGCCGGCGCAGCTGCTGGCGCACCTGACGGTCAACGGCGCCGGGGCCCGCACCGGCGACCTGTTCGCCTCCGGCACGATCTCCGGGTCGGAGCGCGACCAGCGCGGCGCGTTCATCGAGCTGACCTGGGGCGGCCGCGAGCCGATCACGGTCAAGGGCGAGGAGCGCACGTTCCTGCTGGACGGCGACGAGGTGGCCATCTCGGCCACCGCGCCCGGCGCGTCCGGGGGCCGGATCGGGTTCGGCGAGGTCCGGGCCCGCATCCGGCCGGCCCCCTGACCGAGGTCGTGCCCGGGAGCTCGGGCCAGGGCGTTCAGGTCCGCGCCCGGCCCCGGAGCAGCGCGACCCCGGCGTCGGCGAGGTCGCGGGCCGCGGGGGAGTCCGGGTCGGCGTCGGTGATCACCGCGGTCACCTCGGCCAGGTCGAGCACCCGGAACCGGGACGCGGCGCCGATCTTCTCCGCGCTGGCCAGCACGTAGGTGTCGGCGGCCCGCCGGGACAGGGCCCGCTTCATGGCGGCCTCGTCGGCGTCGCCGGTGGTCAGCCCGGCCTGGTGGTGCACGCCGGTCACGCCGAGCAGGAACAGGTCCGCGGTGACCCCCTGCGCCGCCTCCACCGCGGCCGCGCCGCAGGTCACCAGCGAGTGCTTGAACAGCCGCCCGCCGAGCAGGAACACCTCCACGTCGCGGTGGTCGACCAACGCCGCGGCCACGGTCGGGCTGTGCGTGACGACCGTGGCGGACAGGTCGAGCGGCAGCGCGCGCACGACGGCGAGCGCGGTGGTACCGCCGTCGAGCAGCACGGTCGTGCCGGGTTCGACCAATCGTGCAGCAGTCGCGGCAACCCGCTCCTTGCTGGCCGGCTCCACGGACTCCCGGCCGGCGTAGTCGGCGATGGCCGGCGAGACCGGTAGCGCGCCGCCGTACACCCGCTGGCACAGCCCGGCTGCGGCGAGTTCCCGCAGGTCACGGCGCACACTGTCCTCTGAGACGCCGAGTTCGACGGCCAGCTCCCTGGCCACCAGCCGGCCGTCGCGGTGCAACCGGTCGAGCAGCAGGTCGCGACGCTGCGCAGCGAGCATCTTCACGATCTCCCTTGTTCCTGCCGACTCGTGCACGTTACCGTGTCGGGCATGACCACGACACCCTCGCTCATCCTGATCGCCGGCCCCTACCGCTCCGGCACCGGTGACGACCCCGCGAAGATGGCGGCCAACCTGGCCCGGCTGGAGGAGGCGGCCTGGCCGCTGTTCGCGGCCGGCCACCTGCCGATGATCGGCGAGTGGGTGGCCCTGCCGGTGCTGTCCTCGGCCGGCGCCACCGGCCCGCTCGACCCGCTGGCCCAGCAGGTCATGTACCCGACCGCGCAGCGGCTGCTGCAGCACTGCGACGGCGTGCTGCGGCTGCCCGGCGAGTCCACCGGCGCCGACCAGGACGTCGCCATCGCCCGCGAGCGCGGGATCCCGGTCTGGTTCCGGCTCGAGGACGTGCCCGGCTGCGGCGCACCCGCCGGGCCCCGCCGCAGCGCGTAGACCGGCCGAGATCGTCGTCATACCCGGTTCCCCCGGGGATACCGGGGGGACGCGCGAGTGCCTCCTTCCGCGACCGGCCCGCCCGACCGAGGATCACTGCGGTTACCGAAGGGAACCGGCGGTCGGTCCGAGAACCGGGCGGCCGGTCGCGACGAAGGAGCAGTCCGTGTCCGTGTTCTCCACCGGGTCCTCCACCGCCCCGCCCGACCGGCCCGACCGGCTGGACGCGCGCGCCTGGGGCGTGCTGCTGGTGCTCTGCGGGGCGATCTTCCTGGAGGGCATCGACATCGCGATGCTCAACGTTGCGCTGCCGGCGATCCGGGCCGACCTGGGGCTGTCCACCGGCGTGCTGCAGTGGGTCGTCAGCGCCTACGTGCTGGGCTACGCCGGGTTCATCCTGCTCGGCGGCCGGGCCGCGGACCTGTTCGGCCGGCGCCGGATGTTCCTGGCCTGGCTGGTGGTCTTCCTGCTGTTCTCCGGGCTGGGCGGGTTCGCCCAGGACGGCGCGACGCTGATCGCGGCCCGGTTCGTCACCGGGGTGGCCGCGGCCTTCCTGGCCCCGGCCGGGCTGTCGATCATCACCTCGGGCCTGCCGGAGGGGCCGCAGCGCAACCGCGCGCTGCTGGTCTACGCCGGCACCGCGTCCGGTGGCTACTCCCTCGGGCTGGTCGCCGGGGGCCTGCTGTCCGCGATCGACTGGCGGTGGGTGTTCTTCGCCCCGGTGCTGGTCTCGGCCGGGCTGCTGGTGGCGGCCTGGCGGGTGCTGCCGGTCCAGCCCCGGCCCGACCGCACCGGGCAGCGCACCGACCTGGCCGGCGCGGTGACCATCACCGCGGCCCTGCTGCTGTCCGTGCTCGCCGTCGAGCGGGCGGTGCACGTCGCGGTGGTCCAGACCGCGCTCACCGCGGCCGCGGCGGTGCTGCTGGTGGTGGCGTTCGTCCTGATCGAGCGGCGGTCGCCGGCGCCGCTGGTGCGGCTGGGCGTGCTGCGCTCGGGTGCGCTGGTCCGGGCCAACCTGGCCAACCTGCTGTTCGCCGGGGCCTTCTTCGGCTTCCAGTTCGTCGTCGTGCTGTACCTGCAGGAGCTGCGCGGGTGGTCGCCGCTGGCCACCAGCGTGGCGATGCTGGCGATCGCGGTGGACGCGATCCTGGCGCCCACGGTCACCCCGCGGCTGGTCGCCCGGTTCGGCAACCCGCGGGTGGTGCTGGCCGGGCTGTGCCTGGCCGCGCTGTCCTACGCGCTGTTCCTGCCGATCGGTCCGGACACCGTCTACGCCGCGATGTTCCCCACCATGATCCTGCTCGGTACCGGGTTCGCGCTGGTCTACGGCCCGCTGACGATCGCCGGCACGGACGGGGTGGCCGAGCACGAGCAGGGCCTGGCCGGCGGGCTGCTCTACACCTCGTTCCAGTTCGGCGCCGCGCTCGGGCTGTCCGCGGTGACCGTGGTGAGCACCGCCGTCAGCGGCCCGTCCCCGACCCCCGCCGCCCTGCTCGACGGCTACCGCGCCGCCCTGGTGGTCCCGCTGGTCGCCGTCGTCCTCGCCGCCGTCGTCATCGCCCACGGCCTGCTCACCCGGGGTCGTGCGTGAAAAAGCGAGCTACGGCCCGGTTCAGCAGCGGGTTGTCGACGTCGACGGCCAGCCGCCGGGCCGCGGCCGCCGCGGCCGGATCGCCGAGGCGGGACCGGTGCAGGTGCGCGCGGACGACGAGCTCGCGCATCTCGCCGCGGGCGGCCAGCGCGGTCAGGGCCGTGACCAGCGGCCGCGCCCGCTCGTGGTCGCCGCGGTCCAGCGCGGCGGTCGCCGCGGCGTCCAGCACGTGGCCGTGCACCCACTGGTAGCGGTCCGGCACCCGGCTGCACCGCCGAGCGGCCTCGGTCAGCCAGCCGGCGGCCGCGGTGTGGTCGCCGCGACCGGCGTTGAGCAGCCCCAGCCCGCGCGCGGCCATCCCCTCCCAGCACGGGTCGCCGAGCTGGCAGGCCAGCGCCCAGGCCCGTTCCAGGCCCTCGGTCGCGCCGTCCTGGTCGCCGGCCTGCAGGTCCAGCTCGGCGCGCAGGCTCTGCGGCCAGGGCCGGAACGCCAGCCAGCGCTGCTCGTCGACCAGCTCCAGGCACCGGGCCAGCGCCGCGGCCGCCTGGCTGCGCTCGCCGCGCAGCAGGTGCGCCCGGCCGGTCATCGACAGCGACCAGGCCTGCTGGCGGTGGTCGCCGCAGCGCGCGGCCCGCTGCGCCGACCCGGCCAGGAACGCGAACGCGGC
>DASQMQ010000440.1:0-2771 GCA_035645455.1 Pseudonocardia sp. | reverse complement strand
GGTGCCGGTCATCTCAGCCCTCCGCCCCGGTCGACACCCGCAAGAGCCGGCTGCCGTCCCCGCCGGTCGCCGGGTGCAGCCCGGCCTCGGCCAGCGCCCGGCCGCTGCGCACCGAACAGGCGATCCCGGAGCCGGTCAGGTCGCCGTCGGCGCGCAGGGTGATCGACGCCGCCGCCGGGTCGTCGGAGTACCGGGCCGTGAGGGGGGCCTGCATCGCCTTCAGCGCCGCTGCGTCCATGGCGGCGATCGTGCCTGCTGGAGCGCCCGCGCGCACCCGTCCGGGCGGCCCGCACCCGCCGGGCCGGCCGCGGAATAGGCTCCGCGGGTGGCTGACGGGGTGACCGACGGGGTGGCCGACCCGGTACCCGGTACCGGGCCGGGCGACTCCCGGGTGCTCACCGTGCCCAACCTGCTCAGCCTGCTCCGGCTGGCCGGCGTGCCCCTGCTGCTCTACCTGCTGCTGGTGCTGGAGGCCGACGGCTGGGCGGCCGTGGTGCTGGCGGTCGGCGGCTTCACCGACTGGTTGGACGGCAAGCTGGCCCGGGTGCTGGGCCAGTACAGCCGCCTCGGTGCGCTGCTCGACCCGGCGGTGGACCGGCTCTACATCCTGGCCGCGCTGGTCGCGCTGGGCGTCCGCGAGATCGTGCCGTGGTGGGCGGTGGCCGCGCTGGTGGCCCGCGACCTGGTCCTGGCGGCCACCCTGCCGGTGCTGCGCAGCCGCGGCTACGGCCCCTACCGGGTCACCTACATCGGCAAGGGCGCCACCTTCCTGCTGCTCTACGCCTTCCCGCTGCTGCTGCTCGGGCAGGGCGACAGCGCGGTGGCGCCGGTGGCGCTGCCGCTGGGGCTGGCCTTCGCGGCCTGGGGGACGGCGCTCTACCTCTACTCCGGGCTGCTGTACCTGGCCCAGTTCGGGCTCGCGCTGCGCACCCCGGCGGTGGTAGCCCGACCCCGGCACGAGGCCCCGCCGGGCCGGAACTAGGCTCGGCGCCGTGATTCCCGAGGATCTGCGCTACACCGATGCGCACGAGTGGGTGCGCGACCTCGGCGAGGGGGTGGTCCGGATCGGGATCACCGACCACGCCCAGTCCCAGCTCGGCGACGTCGTGTTCGTCCAGCTCCCGGCGGTGGGGGACGCGGTCGCCGCGGGGTCCGCGGTCGGCGAGGTCGAGTCGACCAAGTCGGTCTCGGACATCTACGCCCCCGTGTCGGGCACCGTCGTGGCGGTCAACGACGCGCTGGCCGACACCCCGGAGCTGGTCAACTCGGGCCCCTACGAGGGCGGCTGGATGCTGGAGGTCCGGCTGGCCGAGGGGGCCGACGGCGGGGCCGGGGTGCTGGCCGGCCTGCTGGACCCGACCGCGTACCGCGACCTCACCGGTAGCTGACCGGTAGCTGACCGGGACCGGGCCGCCCTGCTGCACACGGTAGGTTGGCCAGACCGTTCGCGCCGCGCCCGCTGTGGCGCCCGCTCCACAGTCCGGCCAGCGCTTTCATCAGGAGGAGAACCCGAAGGTGACCACGAACGACGGGCCCGGTGTGCCACCGGAGCGTGCCCCGGAAGCCACCTCGGTGTTCCGGGCGGACTTCCTCTCCGAGCTCGAGCCCCCCGCCCAGGACCGGCCGGTCTCCGGTGTCGACGCGCTGCCGGCCGGGGCCGCCCTGCTGGTGGTCAAGCGCGGGCCGAACGCCGGATCCCGGTTCCTGCTCGACCGGCCATCGACCAGCGCGGGCCGCCACCCGGACAGCGACATCTTCCTCGACGACGTCACCGTCTCCCGCCGGCACGCCGAGTTCCGCAACGACGCCGGCGAGTTCGTGGTGGTCGACGTGGGCAGCCTGAACGGCACCTACGTCAACCGGGAGCCGGTGGACACCGCCGTGCTGGCCAACGGCGACGAGGTGCAGATCGGCAAGTTCCGGCTGGTGTTCCTGACCGGCCCCCGCGAGCACTGAACCGCACCCGGCCGCGCCGCCCCGACGGTCCGCCGGGGAACACCGGCGGGCTCCAGCGACGTACCGGGCGGCAGCGCGGAGGCGGGTGTCGAGCGCCGTCATCGGCGCGGTTTCCGGACCGCGCGGAGGCGCGCGCCGGTCGGGTGCGCCGTGTAGCGTCGACACGCAGGACGTCAGAGGAGGAGTGCGCATGAGCGAGATGCGCGTCGTGGGTGTCCGGGTCGAGCTCCCCGCGAACCAGCCGATCCTCCTGTTGCGGGAGACCAACGGCGACCGCTACCTGCCGATCTGGATCGGATCGGTGGAGGCCACCGCCATCGCCCTGGAGCAGCAGGGGGTCAAGCCGGCCCGTCCGCTGACCCACGACCTGCTCAAGGACGTGATCACCGCACTGGGCCGGCGGCTGGAGCAGGTGCGGATCACCGACCTGCAGGAGGGCACGTTCTACGCCGAGCTGGTCTTCGACGGCGGGATCAAGGTCTCCGCCCGGCCCAGCGACTCGGTCGCGCTGGCGCTGCGGATCGGGGTGCCGATCCACGCCGAGGAGAGCGTGCTCACCGAGGCCGGACTGGTGATCCCGGACGAGCAGGAGGACGAGGTGGAGAAGTTCCGCGAGTTCCTCGACTCGATCTCCCCCGAGGACTTCCGGGGCGCCCAGCCCAGCTGATCGGCGCGGGACGCAGCGATCGGCCGGCGGGGGCGGTCACCCGCCGGCCACAGGTCCGGGTGACACCCGCTTCGCCCAGTGGTACAGGGCCGGTCAGGGGACACGCCCGGGACCGGGTGAACGGTCCGGCGCGCCGCGTTGACCGGCT
>DASQMQ010000439.1:0-7254 GCA_035645455.1 Pseudonocardia sp. | reverse complement strand
GCTCGCCCAGCAGGCCGATCAGCGGCGGTCCGGCGAGGAACGCGGTGTAGCCGACCGAGCTGACCACCGAGACCCGGGCGGCGGCCCGCTCCGGATCGTCGGCAGCCGCGCTCATCCCCACCGGGAACCCCAGCGACGCGCCGATCCCCCACAACAGCGCACCGACCAGGGCGACCGGCGTGCTCCCGCCGAGCAGCACGAGCAGCAGACCGACCAGCGCCACGACGGCGGTCGCGCGCAGCACCGCGACCCGGCCGAACCGGTCCAGCATCGCCCCGCCGAGCAGCCGCCCGATGGTCATCGCGCTGACGAAGAACCCGAAGGCCACCGCACCGACCGTCTCACTGCTGCCGTAGCCGTCGACGAAGGCGATCGCGATCCAGTCGTTGGCCGAACCCTCGGTGAAGGCGAACCCGAGCACCAGCAGCCCGACGAGCAGGGTCCGCGGCTCCCGCCACGCGTCGAGCACCCGCACGCCGGGCCGGCCGTCGTCGTCCTTCGGCGTGATGTGGTTGAGGAACGGGCGGGTGACCGGCAGCGCGATCAGCGGGATCAGCGCGGCCACCGCGAACAGCTGCACCTCCAGCGGCAGCCCGACCGCGGACGCGCCGGCCCCGATGCCGGCGCCGGCGACGGTCCCGATGCTGAACGCGGCGTGCAGCCGGGGCATCAGCGAGCCGCCCACCCGGCGTTCGACGTCGGCCCCCTCGACGTTCATCGACACGTCCCAGACGCCGCTGCCCAGCCCGCACAGCGCCAGCCCGAGCGCGGCGACCGGGACCGCGGCGGTGAGCAGCGATACCCCGAGCAGGGCCAGGCCGGCGGTCACCGAGAGCATGCCGAGCAGCACGCCGCGGGCCGGGCCGCTGCGGGTGACCAGCGGCCCGGACAGCGGCAGACCGAGCACCGCCCCACCGGACAGGCACAGCAGCAGCAGCCCGAACTGACCCAGTGACAGGCCGAGGGCGCTCTGCAGCGCCGGGGTGCGGGCGATGACCGAGGCGAAGGCCAGCCCGTTGACCAGGAACGCGACGACGACGGCGGTGCGCGCCCGTCGCGTCGCCGCGTCGGCGCGGTCCGGTGTCGCGATCGGGTTCGGGTCCACGGGGCTCCTCCGGGTGCCGGTTCCTGGTCGATCGAATCGATTCGATCCGGTCGTCGACGGTACGCCTCGGCACGGCTCCGCTCAACCGGGACGACTGTGACGCGCGTAGCCTGCGCCCGTGTCCAGCCGTCCCACGCTCGCGGACGTGGCGGCGCGGGCCGGGGTCTCGCCGTCCACCGCGTCGCTGGCGTTCGCCGGCAGCACCCGGGTGGCCGGGGCGACCCGCGACCGGGTGCTGGCCGCGGCGGCCGATCTCGGCTACGCCGGACCCGACCCGATCGCCGCGTCGCTGCGGCGCGGGCGCAGCGGGGTGGTCGGCGCGTTCGTCGGCGAGCGGCTGCTCTACGCCTTCCGCGACCCGGTGGCGGTGCAACTGCTCGACGGCATCGCCGAGGTGCTCGGCGGACACGGCGTCGGGCTGCTGCTGCTGGCCGGCGACCTGGGCCGGCCGGCTCCCGAGCAGATCGCCCGGATCCCGCTGGACGCGGCCATCTTCGCCACCTGCGGGCTGGAGGACGACCCCGCGATGGCCTCGCTGCTGGCCCGCGGCGTGCCGGTGGTGGCCGTCGAGGGGCCCGAGGTCGACGGCGTGCCGATGATCGACATCGACGACCGGACCGGCACCCGGGAGCTGGCCCGCCACCTGCACGACCTCGGGCACCGCCGGGTCGGCGTGATCGCGATGCCGCTGCGCCTGGACGGCACCCGCGGGCCCGTCGACGCGGCCCGCCGGGCCCGTGCGCACTACCGCGACGTGCGCCAGCGGCTGCTCGCCGTCGAGGACGTGTTCGGCACCGTGCCGGTGCTGGAGACCGCCAGCAACGCGGTGGACGAGGGCGTCCGGGCCGGTCGGGCGATGCTGGACGGGCCCGCCGCGCAGCGGCCGACGGCGATCGTCGCGCAGAGCGACGTCCTCGCCGCGGGCGTGCTGCAGGCCGCCGCCGAGCTCGGCCTGACCGTCCCCCGGGACCTGTCGGTGGTCGGGTTCGACGGCGCGGACCTGCACTGGCTCGGCGACACCGTGCTCACCACGGTGGTCCAGCCCAGCGGCGAGAAGGGCCGCGCCGCGGCCCGGGCGGCGATGGAGCTGGTCGCCGGGGGCAGCCCGGCCGACGTCCTGCTCCCGGTGACCCTGCGCGTCGGCACCACCACCGCCCCTCCCCCGTAGCCCGCGCAGCCCGTCGGGGGTTCGCGCAACCCGCCGGCGGGCCGCGAGCGCCCGGGTGACCGGTTGCCATGGCACGCGGCCCGCGGGTCGCCGGCGCCGCTACTGTCGCAGGATGGCCGCGCTCCCGGAGCCACCCGAGCCGCCCGTCGAGCCGCGCCGCGGCCGGCGCGAGGAGCGGACCGCGACGAGCCGGGCCCGCATCCTCGACGCCGCGGTCGAGTGCCTGGTCGAGTGCGGGTACGGCGGCGCCACCACGCTGCGCATCCAGGCCCGCGCCGGGGTGTCGCGGGGACGGCTGCTGCACCACTTCCCGTCCCGCGAGGCGCTGCTGGTCGCCGCGTCCCGGCACCTGGCCACCGAACGCCTGCGCCGCACCCACCGGCGGATCCTGACCATCCCCGCCGACCTGCCCCCCGAGGAGCGGCTGGACCGGGCCGTCGAGCTGATGTGGGAGACGTTCTCCGAGCCGCACTTCTGGGCCGCCGTGGAGCTGTGGGCGGCCGCCCGCACCGACGGCGAGCTGCGCGCGGTCCTGCTGCCCGCCGAGCGCGAGATCGGCGCGGTGATCCGGGCCGGGGTGGCCCAGTTCTACGGCCCCGAGCTGACCGCGCACCCGCGCTACGAGCAGATCCGCGACCTGGTGCTGACCAGCATGCGCGGGGTCGGCCTGACCTACGCCCTCACCCGCCGCGACCCGCGCACCGACCCGCACCTCCCGGTCTGGAAGTCCGCCGCCCGCACCCTGCTCACCTGACCCGTCGAGAACGAAGTTCTCGTGATCCACCGAGTCGGATGATCACGACGACTTCGTTCTCGACGGTTGGCGGAGGGCGCGGGACAGGGCGGCGGCGACGGCCTCGGCGGTGGGGTGGTCGAGGACGGCGGCGATGTGCGCGTCCGGGCGGACCAGCCACACCTCGCCCGGCTGCGCGTTCAGGGCCTTGGTCAGGGCCCCGCTGACGTCGATCGCGGCCAGCTCCAGCACCCGCACCGGGGCGGCCACCCCGGCAGCTGCGGCGGCCACCGCGTCGACGTCCGCGGCCGATCCGGTCAGCAGGGTGAACCCGTCCCGGGCCACCTCGCGGAACCGGCGCTCGCGGTCGACCCGCACCGGCCCGTCCGGCACGAGCACGCCGGGCACCGGCGGGGGGACGTCGCCGCGCGCCGGGCGGCCGGGGAACGGCCGGTCCGGGCTGGGCGTGGTCAGCGGCGAGTCGACGTACCAGAACGGCTCGGCCAGCCGCCCCGAGTCGACCATCCCGCGGGCCGCCGGGTCCTCGGCCGCCCGCTCCAGCACCGCCTTGCGGTGCGCGACGGCCACCGGGGACTGCGGGACCAGGAAGTCCATCGTCGCCGTGGTCACCTCCAGGTTCTCCACGGCCGCGGCGTGCCGCTCGACGTGGTAGCTCTCCAGCAGCTCCTCGCCGGCCCAGCCGCGGGCCACGAACGCGATCTTCCAGGCGGCGTTCTCGGCGTCGGCGACCCCGGAGTTCAGCCCGCGCGCGCCGAACGGGGAGACCAGGTGCGCGGCGTCGCCGGCCAGCAGCACCCGCCCGACGCGCATCCGGTCAGCACACCGGGAGTGGAACCGGTACACCGACTTCCAGACGACCTCGTAGGGCCGGTCGCCGATCACCTGCCGGATCCGCCGGTCCAGCGCCCCGCTCGCCACCTCGGCGGCCAGGTCGTAGTCGCTGGGCACCTGCCAGTCGATCCGGAACGTCGAGTCCGGGCACGGGTGCACCAGCACCTGGCGGCCGGGATTCCACTCCGGGTCGAAGTGGAACCGCCGCTCGGTGGCCCAGCCGGGCAGGTCGGTGCGGATGTCGCAGATCAGGAACCGGTCGTCGAAGGAGTGCCCGGCGAACCCGACGCCGAGCGACCCGCGCAGCTCCTCGCACCTGGCCCCACCGCACAGCACCGCGAACGACGCCTCGACCGTCCCGCCGTCCGCGCAGGTCACCGTCACCCCGTCCGGGTGCTGGTCGATGCCGGTGACCAGGCACCCCCACCGGACGTCGATCAGCGGCTCGGCGACGATCCGCTCGTCGAGTATCTCCTCGGTGCGCGATTGGGAGATGTTGACGAACGGCGGGAAGGCCGCCCGGCCGGACTCGGCGAAGGTGTAGGTGAACAGCTCCCGGCCGCGGTGGAAGGTGCGCGCCGTCGTCCAGGTGACGCCCTCGGCGGCGATCTGCTCGCCGGCCCCGACCGCGGACCAGATGTCGAGCACGTCGCGCTGCTGGCAGATCGCCTTGGAGCCGACCACGTCGCGCTCGGGGCGGCGGTCCAGCAGCACCGTGGGGATGCCCCAGCGGGCCAGCAGCAGCGCGGTGGTCTGCCCGACCGGCCCGTTCCCGATCACCGCGACCGGCGCGGGGGTCACCATCACGACTGCAGCTGCGCCCAGACCTCGCGGTCGCGGTCGGCGGTCCAGATCACCGGCCGCTCCACGCCGGCGAGCTCGTCCCACAGCCGGGACACGTCGAAGGGCAGGCAGTGCTCGAAGATCGGCCACCTGCCGTACTGGTCGACCAGGGCCGCGTGGCTGCGCTCGAACGCCTCCCGCAGCGTCCCGCCGGCCCGCTGCACCGCACCCACCTCGTCGATCATGACCTGCAGGAAGTGCCGGGTCTGGGCGATCGCCGCCGCCACCGCGTCCGGTCCGCGGCTCACCCCGCCGCGCCCGCCGACCAACGTGTGCGCGCCCAGCGCCGCCACGTTGTCCAGGGTGGCGCCCGCCCAGTCGCGGTGGAACGCGTCGCCGGTGTAGAGCGCGGCCTCGGCCTCGACCAGGTCGCCGGCGAACAGGATGCCCTGGCGCGGCAGCCAGGCCACGATGTCGCCCTCGGTGTGCCCGCGCCCGCAGTACTGCAGGACCAGGTCGCCGCGGTCGCCGCCGAGGTCGATCGCGAGCCGGTCGGAGAAGGTCAGCGTCGGCCAGGTCAGCCCGGGCACGGAGTCGGCGCCCTCGGCCAGCCGGGGCATCCGGGCGAACTCGCTGGCCCAGTCCTGCTCGCCGCGCTCGGCCACCAGCGCCCGGGTGTTCTCGTGGGCGACGATGACCTCGGCGTCGAACGCGGAGGCCCCCAGCACCCGGACCGCGTGGTAGTGGCTGAGCACCAGGTACCGCACCGGCTTGTCGGTGTGCTCGCGCAGCTTGGCCAGCCAGCGCGCGGCGACCACCGGGGTGGCCAGCGCCTCGAAGCAGACCAGGAAGTCCTCGCCCTCGACCGCCCCGATGTTCGGGTCGCCCTCGGCGGTCAGCGCGTAGACGCCGTCGGCGAGCACCTCGAGGGTCTGCTCCTTGGCGGCCAGGTCGGCCGACGATGCGAACGGCTTCGCTGCCATCGCCCCTCCTCGTCGTTGGCGGATCTCCCCGGACCCTAGGTCCACGGCCGGGAGTTCGGCGAGGGCTGGCGCACAGCCGAACCATGCATCGCGGACGATAATGACCACCATCGGACCACCGCGCCCAGCCACCGAGAACCGGGAGTCACCATGACGGCACCCCACGAGATCGACCCGACCGTCCCGCCCAGCGGCACCGGTTGCCTGGACTGCGAGCAGCACGGCGGCTGGTGGGTGCACCTGCGCCGGTGCGCGTCGTGCGGGCACGTCGGCTGCTGCGACACCTCCCCCTCCCAGCACGCCACCGCCCACTACCAGGCCACCGGGCACCCGCTGGTGCGCAGCTTCGAGCCGGACGAGGTCTGGTACTGGGACTACCGCAGCGGCGAGGCCTACTCGGGCCCCGAACTGGCCGGTCCCGCGCACCGCCCGCTCGACCAGACCGTCCCCGGCCCGGCCGAGCGCGTCCCCGCCGACTGGCGCAACCACCTCCACTGACCCGCCCCCTCCCCCGCCCCGCCGGCAGGGGCGGGCGGGGCAGCAGCGGGGCGGGTGGGGCGGGGGGCAGGATGATCGGGTGGAGCCGCTTCGCCTCGGGGTGCTGGGTGCCGCGCGCATCGCCGGCGCCGCCATCGCCGCCCCCGCCCGCCTGACCGGGGCCCGGCTGGTCGCCGTGGCCGCCCGTGATCGGGACCGGGCCCGCGCCTTCGCCGACGAGCACGGCGTCGAGCGGGTGCTCGGCTCCTACGCCGAGCTGGTGGCCGACCCGGAGGTGGAGGCGGTCTACAACCCGCTGGCCAACAGCCTGCACGGGCCGTGGAACCTGGCCGCGATCGAGGCCGGCAAGCACGTGCTCACCGAGAAGCCCTCGGCCAGCAACGCCGCCGAGGCGCACGACGTGCGCGACGCCGCGGTGCAGGCCGGGGTGCTGGTGGTGGAGGGCTTCCACTACCGCTACCACCCGGTGGCCCGGCGGTTGCTGGAACTGGTCGGGTCCGGGGAGCTGGGCGAGCTGCGGCGGGTCGAGGTGGCCATGGTCATGCCCGCCCCGGCGCCGGAGGACCCGCGCTGGTCGCTGGAACTGGCCGGCGGCGCCCTGATGGACGTCGGCTGCTACGGCCTGCACCTGCACCGCGCGCTCGCCCCGCTGGCCGGCGGCGAGCCGGCGGTCACCGCGGCCCGCGGCGGCGAGCGGGACGGCCGGCCGGGCGTCGACGAGTGGCTGGAGGTGGAGCTGGCCTTCCCGTCCGGGGTGACCGGGGTCGTGCGCACCTCGATGGCCGCGCCGGAGCGGGACTTCTCCTGCCGGCTGGTCGGCAGCCGCGGGCAGGCGCACGCGCCCAGCTTCGTGCTGCCCCACCTCGACGACCGGATCCTGGTCACCGCGGACGGCGCGGAGCGCGTCGAGGAGCGGGGCCGACGGTCGTCCTACGCCTTCCAGCTGGAGGCCTTCGCCGCCGCCGTCCGCGCCGGGGAACCCGTGCTGACCGGCGCGGACGACGCCGTCGCCACCGCGGAGCTGGTGGACGCGAGCTACCGCGCGGCCGGCTTCGACCCCCGCCCGCGCACGCCCCGCTGAGCCGCCGGTCGGCCGACGGGCCGGACCGGCCCGGTGGCCGTCCGGATCCGC